>SPBY01000286.1 GCA_004525825.1 Bacteroidia bacterium | reverse complement strand
GTCACAAGCAGATTCGGAAAGAGACTCTTCACCATCTTCTTCAAGACCTATTCCGAAAAACTATGGGGCATCTCATGTACCGATCTCGACTCCGATTTTGCAGCCCAGCGAATTAAAAAACTCAGCCTATTTGAAGCTGTAAAAAATGCCCTGTTTCAAAGCAAGGGGAACAAACATGCCACACTGGTGGATCAGTTTGCCTATCCCTTTGGTGGAACGGGATCTGTCTATGAAAACATGCAACAGCTTATATCAGCCAGGGGAGGCAGGGTGTACCTGAACACCGGTGTGGAGAGGGTAAATACCCACTTAGGCACTGCCAGATCCCTGACACTGGAGAACGGGGAGACCCGTGAATATGATCACATTGTCTCCACCATGCCCATTTCCATTTTGCTGGAGCGTCTTCCCGAAGTTCCGGCAGTCATTGTGGAACAAGCAAAAAAACTCACCTTCCGGAACACCATCCTGGTCTATCTTCGTGTGGATCGTCCCGATCTCTTTACTGATCAATGGCTCTATGTGCATGATCCTTCTGTGGAGGTGGGAAGAGTGACCAACTTCAGAAACTGGCTACCATCGGTCTACGGCGATTCGTCATCGAGCATACTATGCCTGGAGTACTGGTGCAACTTTGATGATCCGCTGTGGAGCCAGGAAGACGATCATCTGATTGAAACTGCCAGCAATGAGATAGTTCGCACCGGCCTGGTGGAAGAAGGAGAGGTGAAGGCAGGACATGTGGTGCGTCTTCCGCGCTGTTACACTGTCTACTTCAAAGGCTACCGGGAGGTGATGAAACCGGTGGAAAGTTATCTCAATACGGTGGAAGGCCTGCATGCCATAGGCAGATACGGGTCTTACAAATACAACAACCAGGATCACAGCATCCTCATGGGATTGCGTGTGGCAGAGAATATCCTGGACGGAACCCAGCATGACCTGTGGGCCATCAATACCGATTATGAGGTATACCAGGAGTCATCGGTCATCACTAAAACTGGTCTTCAACCCAAAGACACATAGAAAACAACGAATAAAATTTACCTTTATAAAAAGCTTTGGATATGGATTTTCTCAGGTTTCTGATCACTAAAAAATTTCTGCGCCACCTGGGACTGGCTGCTGCTATCGCAATCATATTGCTGCTGGGGACACTGCTATGGCTTAAAATATATACTCATCACGGTAAGACCATAACTGTGCCGGACCTGACAGGCCTCACGGTCGAAGAAGTGGAAGATGTAAGCTCTTCGAGACATCTCCGCTTTGAAGTAATCGATTCTGTCTTTTCCAACGAAATGCCAAGGGGTACCGTGATCAAACATAATCCGAGTGGAAATTCCCGGGTGAAGAAGAACCGGAAAATCTTCCTGACCATGAATGCGGTGAACCAGGAGATGATAGCCATGCCACAACTGGTTGGACTTTCGTTCAGGCAGGCCAAGCTTGCCATGCAGAATGCCGGATTGATCCAGGGGACCATCGAATACAGGCCAGATTATGCAAAAAACAACGTGCTGCAACAAAAGCATAATGACTCCGTTATAAAGGAAGGAACCGAAATTACCAAAGGGTCCGTGATTGACCTGGTACTGGGGATGGGCTTAAGCAGCAGTACTACCCGGATCCCCAATCTGGTCGGAACGGAGCTGGAGGAGGCCAGGGAAATCATTGCCCGGTACTACCTGAACCTAGGGGCCGTTACTTATGATGAAAGCTTCCAGGACGCTGAAGATAGCTTAGGGGCATTTATCTGGAGACAGTACCCGGAATTTGATGAGTTCAGGAGGTTAAATATGGGCATGGAGATGGATATCTGGCTGAGTCTGGACTCCACACTTTTGCCGAGGCCCGATTCGACCCTCTTTGGTGATGACACAGAAATAGTGGATGAATAGGACCATCAGAGTTGCAGTCGTAATCATATTATCTCTTGCGGGCCTTCATGGTCTTTTGGCACAGGAGGTAATCACTCCATTGTACAGGAACCCCCAAGCGGCAAAGCTACACAGCGAACAAGTCCGGATCAGAAAATCTGCAGAAGCTTCCCTGCTGGAACTTCCACTGTTCGATGACTTTTCAAACACCGTTCTGGTGGCCGACACTGGCAGCTGGATCGATGCCTATGCCTTTGTAAACAATAACTTCTGTCTCAATCCGGTATCCAATGGAGTAGCTACTCTGGATGCACTGGACGCAGATGGTTCCATCTATGCACATGCGACCCTCTCTCCCGCCACCTTTGTGGCCGACCACCTCACCAGCAAAGCGATCAATCTACAATACCCGGCCTCTGACAGCCTCTATCTTAGCTTCCTCTTTCAGCCCGGTGGACTATGCGATCTTCCCGAAGAGGAGGACTCACTGATGGTGGACTTTTATGCCACCGATTCAAGCCAATGGATCAATGTATGGCGCATTCCCGGAAGGTCCCTCCACGAATTCAGACACGCCATGATCCCTATAAGCAGCGAACGCTTTCTTACAAGCGGGTTCAGGTTCAGGTTCAGGAACCGTGCAAGTCTGTCAAGAAGCAATGATTATCCCGACAAAAGAAGCAACGTGGATTACTGGCATGTGGATTATGTGAGGCTGGACCGGAACCGAAGCGCATCTGACACCATCCTCCGAGATGTGGCTTTTAATACTCCCCTGGGTTCGGTATTAAAGGTGCTGAGCTCTGTACCATGGTCCCACTTCGAAGTAGCCTACAACACCACCATATCTTCCTTTGTGTCGGCTCGCTACCGAAACAATGACTCCATTTCCAGGAACGTGACACGTTCCATGACCATCCTGGAACCCATGTACAATGAAAGCTATAATCCGGGCACTCCAACAGCCCAGGACTTGCCCGAACACGAGGATACCATCGTGGATTTAGGATACATTTATCCCTTTAACTTTCAACGAGGCGATTCTGCTCTGATCCGGTTCAAGGCTGCCCTTCGAACCGATGCATTTGATCCGAAGGTCAATGATACCGTCATACACGACCAGTGGTTCAAGGATTATTATTCCTATGATGACGGGACAGCCGAAGCAGGCTACGGACTGCGTGCCAGCGGAACAGCCAATGCACTTGTAGCCATGAAGTACCGTTCCTATAAGGCTGACCGGCTGGGAGGGGTCTACATCTATTTCAACCAGGTTTACGATTCTGTAAACCTGAAAAATTACAGCTTCAACCTGATGGTATGGGACGAGACTGGCGGATTGCCTGGTGCAGTCATCCACGAGGATGAAAAAAGTTTTAAACCGGTCTACACCTCTAGTTATACTGGCTTCATCAGGTATGAATTTACCGATCCTGTAGCAGTGTCCGGTCCCTTCTTTGTAGGATGGAGACAGGACAAGGAGTACATTTTGAATGTGGGACTCGACCTGAATAACAGACCCAATCCACAGGTCATGTTCTTCAACATGGGAAACTGGGAATCTTCCACAGCACCTGGGGTGATTATGTTCAGGCCCTTTTTGTATGATGAGACCTCCGGAATTTATAACAGCCCATCAGAAACCAAACTCCTTCAGATCTATCCCAATCCGGCCTCCGACCGGCTTTGGTTCACATTGCCCGACGCTTCTGAAGGAGAGGAAATCCGGCTTAGTATCTACGACACTTCGGGACGAATGGTGCATCACTCTGTGATCCGGTCCCAGCCGCTGGATCTGTCAGGTTTCACACCGGGTATCTACTTCATCCGGGCGATGGCCGGGGACCAGTCTTATTATTCAAAATTGTTGATCAATCGCTAAATCATGACTGCCGAAGCGGAGGAGAATCATGAGTTATTTGAGCATTTCAGGTTCACATCAGATCCGGGTCAGGCTACTCTGCGAGTAGATAAGTTCCTCATCAATAAGCTTGAGAACACCTCAAGGAGCAGGATCCAGGCCGCAGCAAATGCGGGGAACATCCTGGCAAACAACTCACCGGTGAAGCCAAACTACAGAGTGAAACCGGGAGATGTGGTCTCTGTGGTTCTGCCCCACCCTCCCCGCAAGATCGAGTTGATCCCTGAAAACATTCCTCTCCAAATTGTGCATGAGGACGACGAGGTGATTGTGGTCAACAAGCCCTCCGGCCTGGTGGTTCATCCGGGATACGGAAATTATACCGGTACCATGGTGAATGCACTGATGTACCACCTCAAAGACAATCCCCTTTTTCAATCGGGCGATGAACGGCCCGGCCTGGTGCACCGAATTGACAAGAACACTTCCGGTTTGCTGGTGGTGGCAAAAAACGAGCTGGCACTAAATAAACTGGCCAGCCAGTTCTTTCACAAAACCTCCCGGAGGACTTATCATGCATTGGTCTGGGGGGATATGAAGGATGAGGAAGGCACCATCCATGGCCATATTGGACGCAATCCCAAGAACCGGAAACAAATGCATGTATTTCCCGATGGGGATCAGGGGAAAGAGGCGATCACCCATTTCCGGGTTCTGGAGAGGCTGGGCTACGTAAACCTGGTGGAGTGCAGGCTGGAAACCGGGCGGACCCACCAGATCAGGGTACACTTCCAATACATAGGACATCCCCTGTTCAACGATCCGGAATACGGCGGTAACCGTATTCTCAGGGGAACCACCTTTACCAAATACAAACAGTTCGTTCAAAACTGCTTCGATCTCTTGCCCGGGCAAGCCCTGCATGCAAAGACCCTGGGATTTATCCACCCCGGATCAGGAAAAGAGATGCTTTTCGAAGCACCCCTTCCCGAAGGACTCAGCAATGTCCTGGATAAATGGCGTACCTACATTCAGGGACGAAGGGAAGAGTGATCCAAAAGAACTATTATATAGGCGATTTCATGGATAATAGGCCCGTTTCGTCAAAATTGGGACCCATTCAATAACCGGGTTTCGTGGAAAAGGTATTATATTTAGGATAGGAGAACATTTCAATTCATAAAGAGATGATAATTGCCATTTTTACCGGAGGAGATTCTTCAGAATATGTAATCTCAATGAAAAGCGCCAAAGAGGTACGCAAATGGCTTGAAGCAGCAGGCCATACCTGCTATCCTGTGGAGGTCAGGGGCAATAAATGGACCGTGCATGTGGACACAAAGAAAGTT
>SPBY01000029.1 GCA_004525825.1 Bacteroidia bacterium | reverse complement strand
TTGTAAGCGGTAAGTATATAAATAGTTAAACAAAATGGCAAAAGAAGTAGAAGGCTTAATCAAGTTGCAAATTAGGGGTGGAGCTGCTAATCCGTCCCCTCCCGTGGGACCCGCATTGGGTTCCAAGGGTGTCAACATCATGGAGTTCTGCAAGCAGTTTAATGGCAGAACCCAGGAACAGGCCGGGAAGCTGTTGCCAGTAATCATTACCGTCTATTCCGATAAGTCGTTTGATTTTATCGTAAAGACACCTCCTGTGGCAGTTCAACTGCTGGAGATGGCCAGGATCAAAAGTGGATCGGCCGAACCGAACAGGGTGAAGGTAGCCAGTGTCACCTGGGAACAGGTGCGCCAGATTGCTGTAGCAAAGATGCCCGACCTGAATGCGTTTACTGTAGAGTCCGCTATGAAAATGGTTGCCGGTACCGCAAGGAGTATGGGAATTACTGTGAAAGGTACATTTCCGTCTAACAATTAATTCGTTTTAAATATGAGTAAACTGACTAAAAACAGGAAGTTAGCTTTAGAGAAGTTAGACAAGGACAAGCAATATACCCTTACTGAGGCTTCAGGACTTGTGAAGGAGATGACCACCACCAAATTCGATTCATCGATCGATATCGATGTACGATTGGGAGTGGATCCAAGGAAAGCCAACCAGATGGTACGTGGCGTTGTTACCCTTCCTCACGGAACGGGTAAAGATGTCAAGGTGCTTGTTTTATGCACTCCGGAGAAAGAAGATGAGGCAAAAGAGGCCGGAGCCGATTACGTAGGGCTGGATGACATGATCGAGAAAATCGAAAAGGGATGGACCGATATGGATGTCATCATTACCATGCCCCCTGTAATGGCTAAAATTGGTAAACTTGGCCGAGTGCTGGGTCCCAGGGGCCTGATGCCTAATCCCAAAAGTGGTACAGTTACCATGGAAGTCGGTAAAGCCGTCCAGGATGTAAAGATGGGTAAAATCGATTTCAAAGTAGACAAGTACGGTATCGTACATACCTCTATTGGTAAAGTATCCTTTACCGCAGAAAAGATCAGCGAAAATGCTCGTGAGTTTATTAACACGATCATCAAGTTGAAACCCTCTGCAGCAAAAGGAACCTATATCAAAAGTATCTATCTGTCCAGTACCATGAGTCCCGGAGTTAAGCTAGATCCTAAAGCTATTGAAGAATAATAATCGCTAAAGCGTCTCAATACGATGAGAAGAGAAGAAAAGGAAGTAATTATTGAGAACCTGGCACAGCGGCTGAACGAAACCAAACATTTCTATCTGACCGATATTTCCGAGCTAAATGCAGAGGAGACATTAAATCTGAGAAGGAAATGTTATGAGAGAGAGATCAGCCTCCTGGTTGTCAAGAATACATTACTGCGAAAAGCAATGGAGAAATCCGAAGGCGATTTTGACGTTCTTTACGATATATTGAAAGATTCAACCTCCATCATGTTCTGTGAGACAGGGAATAAACCTGCCAAACTGATCAAGGAGTTGAGGAAAACCATGGAAAGGCCACTTTTAAAGGCTGCTTTTGTGGAGGAATCGATCTATATCGGGGACGATCAGCTGGATGTTCTCTACAATATTAAATCAAAAGACGAGCTGCTGAGCGACCTGCTTATGCTTTTACAGTCACCTGCTACAAACCTGGTGTCTGCACTTGCTTCGAGTGGATCAAAAATGGCTGGTGCTTTGCTTACATTATCAGAAAAAGAAAACTAATACATTAAAAACTTATAAAATGGCTGACGTTAAAAAAATTGCTGATCAGTTAGTCGAACTGACCGTCAAAGAAGTAAGTGAATTGCTCAAAGTTCTTAAAGAAGAGCATGGTATTGAACCTGCAGCAGCTGCAGTTGCAGTTGCTGGTCCTTCCAGTGGTGTTGAAAGTAGCGCTGCAGTAGAGAAGAGCGAGTTTGATGTAATTCTGAAAGCTCCCGGTGGAGCCAAGCTGCAGATTGTTAAGCTTGTGAATGAACTCACCGGACTCGGACTGAAAGAGGCCAAAGCTGTGGTTGATTCCGCCCCTGCACCTGTTAAAGAAGGTGTAAGCAAGGATGAGGCTGAATCTCTCAAATCCCAATTAGAAGAAGCTGGAGCAGAAGTTGAGCTTAGATAATAGGGCAATCGCATTATCCACTTACAGGTTTAGATCCTTGCGCTGCAAGGGTCTAAGCCTTTTTGCAGTTAAATAATTCAATCTTAATCCACGGATTAAAACGCGATGTCAATGCCAAACAAAAATCAAGACCGAATTAGTTTCGCCTCCATTAGAAATCAGTTGGAATACCCTGATTTTCTGGAAGTTCAACTGAAATCATTTCAGGATTTCTTTCAACTGGAAACCACTCCCGAGAACCGAAAGGCCGAAGGACTATACCGGGTTTTCCACGAAAATTTTCCCATTACAGATACAAGGAACAACTTTGTACTGGAGTTCATCGACTATACCGTCGACCCTCCTCGTTATTCCATTGACGAGTGTGTCGAAAGGGGACTTACTTTCAGTGTTCCCCTGAAGGCCAAGTTGAAACTCTATTGTACCGATCCTGAGCACGAAGATTTTGATACAGTGATCCAGGATGTATACCTGGGTACGGTCCCCTACATGACCGAGAGGGGTGTATTCATTATCAACGGTGCCGAAAGGGTGGTTGTTTCACAGCTGCACCGTTCACCCGGTGTATTCTTCGGACAGAGCGTCCATGCCAATGGCACCAAGCTCTACTCCGCCAGGATCATTCCTTTTAAAGGATCATGGATCGAGTTCGCAACGGACATCAACAATGTGATGTACGCATACATCGACCGTAAAAAGAAATTGCCCGTTACCACACTGCTCAGAGCCATCGGTTACGAAAGTGACAAGGATGTGCTGGAGATCTTTGGTCTCGCCGACGAGGTGAAGGTAAGCAAGACCGGGCTGAAGAAACTGGTGGGCCGGACTCTGGCTGCCAGGGTTCTGAAGAGCTGGATCGAAGACTTTGTGGATGAAGATACCGGTGAGGTAGTATCCATTGAGCGTAACGAAGTGATCATTGACCGGGAAACCGTTCTCGAGAATGATCACATCGATGAGATCCTCGATTCGGGCACCAAGACCATCCTTTTGCATAAGGATGTACCCAATATCAACGATTTCGCCATCATATACAACACCCTCCAGAAGGATCCGTGTAACTCGGAAAAGGAGGCTGTGATGCATATCTACCGGCAGTTGAGGAATGCCGAACCACCGGATGAAACCACCGCCAGGGATGTGATTGACAAGTTGTTTTTCTCTGACAAGCGTTATGACCTGGGTGAAGTAGGTCGTTACAGGCTCAACAAGAAGTTGCAGCTCAATACGGATATAGAGAACAGGGTACTGACCCGTGAAGATATTATCCAGATCATCAAATACCTCATCGAGCTGATCAACTCCAAGACCGACGTCGACGACATCGACCACCTGAGCAACAGGAGGGTACGTACGGTTGGAGAGCAGCTGATGAACCAGTTCAGCGTGGGCCTGGCCCGTATGGCTAGGACCATTCGTGAACGAATGAACGTTCGTGACAACGAAGTATTTACTCCCACCGACCTGATCAACTCAAAGACGCTTTCTTCGGTGATCAATTCCTTCTTTGGAACCAACCAGCTGAGTCAGTTCATGGATCAGACCAACCCGCTGGCCGAGATGACCCACAAGCGCCGTATGTCGGCACTTGGACCAGGCGGTCTCTCCCGTGAGCGTGCCGGTTTCGAGGTTCGTGACGTCCACTATACCCACTATGGAAGGCTTTGTCCTATTGAGACCCCTGAAGGTCCCAACATCGGATTGATTTCATCGCTCTGTGTATATGCACGGATCAGTGATCTCGGATTTATTGAGACTCCCTACCGAAAGACAGAAAACGGTAAGGTTGAGCTTTCCAACAAAGGCATTGTATATCTCAGTGCCGAAGAGGAAGAAGATAAACTGATTGCCCAGGCCAATGCCCCTCTGAATGAGGATGGTACCTTTGTAAATCCCAAAGTGAAGGCCAGGTTTGAAGCCGATTACCCGCTTGCAGAGAAAAATGATGTGGTACTGATGGACGTAGCTCCCAATCAGATTGCTTCCATTGCAGCTTCATTGATTCCCTTCCTGGAGCACGACGATGCCAACCGGGCACTGATGGGATCCAACATGATGCGCCAGGCAGTTCCGCTGATCTATCCCGAGGCTCCTATTGTTGGAACAGGGATCGAGATGAACGTAGTCCGCGATTCCAGGCTCCAGGTCAGGGCCGAAGAGAACGGTGTAGTAGAATTTGTGGATGCCAATGAAATTGTGGTTCGATACGAACATAGTGAAGAGGAACGTTTTGTAAGGTTTGATGATGATGTGAAGCGCTACAAGCTTCCCAAGTTCAGAAAAACCAACCAGAATACCTGTGTAAGTCTGAATCCCATTGTCAGAAGGGGGCAGCGCTTGAAAAAAGGAGATATCCTTACTCAGGGTTACGCTACCCAGCAGGGAGAACTTGCACTGGGACGCAACCTGATGGTGGCCTTCATGCCCTGGAAAGGATATAACTTTGAGGATGCCATCGTGGTGTCTGAAAGGCTGGTGAGGGAAGATGTATTTACCTCCATCCATGTGGATGAATATCTGCTGGAGGTCCGGGACACCAAGCGTGGACTGGAAGAACTCACTTCTGATATTCCCAATGTAAGCGAAGAGGCCACCAAGAATCTGGATGAACACGGTCTGATCCGAATTGGCGCCGAGGTATCTCCCGGTGATATCCTGATTGGAAAGATCACCCCAAAAGGGGAATCAGATCCCTCTCCGGAAGAGAAACTGCTCAGGGCCATTTTCGGTGATAAGGCAGGGGATGTGAAGGATGCTTCACTGAAAGCCGGTCCCTCACTTTATGGAGTGGTGATAGATAAAAAACTGTTCTCACGCACCATGAAGGAGCGCAAATCAAGGCCTGCCACCAAGCAGATTCTTGAGAAGATTGATGATACCTATGCCAGGGACATCACCGATCTGAAAGCTTTTTTGATCGAGAAGTTGTTTGAACTGGTGAATGGAAAGACCTCACAGGGTGTGAAGGACTTTCTCAATGTGGACGTGATTCCCAAGGGAACCAAATTTACCCAGAAACAGCTTCAGGATCTGGATTTCCCCAATGTGTTTCCATTAAAATGGACCACAGATAAGCATAAGAACGACCTTATCAGGGACCTTCTGCACAACTATATCATTAAGTTTAAGGAGATAGACAGCCTTTTTAAAAGGAAGAAGCATAGCATCACCAGTGGCGATGAACTGCCCACAGGCATCATTCAGCTTGCCAAGGTGTATGTTGCCAAGAAGCGTAAACTCACCGTGGGTGATAAGATGGCTGGCCGACATGGAAACAAGGGTATTGTGGCCAAAATCGTGCGTTCCGAAGACATGCCTTTCCTGGAAGACGGAACTCCGGTGGATATTGTTTTGAATCCGCTGGGTGTACCCTCCAGGATGAACCTGGGACAGATATACGAGACTGTACTGGGCTGGGCCGGACTGAAACTGGACAAGAAGTTTGCCTCACCCATCTTTGACGGGGCCAAAATTGATCAGATCAATGCGCTGACCGACGAGGCAGGCGTTCCCAGGTATGGGAAGACCTTCCTGTTTGATGGTGGAACCGGCGAGCGTTTCGACCAGCCGGCCACAGTGGGTGTGATCTACATGCTGAAATTGGGACACATGGTGGAAGACAAGATGCACGCAAGGAGCATCGGACCCTATTCACTAATTACCCAGCAGCCTCTGGGTGGTAAAGCTCAGTTTGGTGGACAGCGTTTTGGAGAGATGGAAGTTTGGGCACTTGAAGCATTTGGTGCAGCCAATATCCTCCAGGAGATCCTGACCGTCAAATCCGATGATGTCATCGGAAGAGCCAAAGCCTATGAAGCCATTGTTAAAGGCGAACCCATGCCGATGCCCGGAATACCGGAGTCGCTGAATGTGCTGTTGCACGAATTGCGCGGACTGGGACTCAGCATGAACCTGGTATAACCTGCTCTTTCTGGCTTCGGCCTGATCAGTAAAAGTTTTAGAAACGATTAAAACAATATTATATGTCATTCAGGAAAGACACCAAAATAAAAAGCAGCAACTTTACCAAGATTAACATAGGATTGGCCTCACCTGAAGAGATTCTTGAGCGATCCAGTGGCGAAGTTCTTAAGCCTGAAACCATCAACTACCGGACCTACAAGCCGGAACGCGATGGCCTGTTTTGCGAAAGAATTTTCGGACCGGTAAAGGATTACGAGTGTCATTGTGGTAAATACAAGCGGATCCGTTACAAGGGGATCGTTTGTGACCGTTGTGGTGTGGAAGTGACCGAGAAGAAGGTACGTAGGGAGAGGATGGGTCACATTTCGCTGGTGGTACCGGTGGCTCACATCTGGTATTTCCGCTCACTGCCCAACAAAATCGGTTACCTCCTGGGACTGCCTACCAAGAAACTTGATTCGATCATCTACTACGAAAGGTATGTGGTCATCAATGCGGGTATCAAACAGGCCGACGGGGTAAATTACCTTGATTTTCTTACGGAAGATGAGTACCTCGATATCCTGGCAAGTCTGCCCAAGGAGAATCAGCTGCTGGAAGATGACCATCCCGACAAGTTCATGGCCGGCATGGGCGCCGAAGGACTTCATGCACTTCTTGGAAGGCTGGATCTGGACGAACTGTCCTACTCTCTCAGGCACAAAGCCGGTACAGAGACTTCCCAGCAAAGGAAAAATGAAGCCCTGAAAAGGCTGCAGGTGGTGGAAGCCTTCCGTGCCTCCAAAAGTGTAAATAAGCCCGAGTGGATGATTGTCAAGGTGGTACCGGTGATTCCGCCGGAACTGAGGCCTCTTGTTCCACTGGATGGTGGACGATTTGCCACCTCAGACCTGAACGACCTTTACCGGAGGGTAATTATCCGGAACAACCGTCTGAAGAGATTGATCGAGATCAAGGCTCCTGAGGTGATCCTGCGGAACGAGAAGCGGATGCTGCAGGAGGCTGTGGATTCCTTGTTTGATAATTCCAGGAAGGCCAACGCAGTGAAAACTGACGCCAACCGTCCGCTGAAATCACTTTCAGACAGTCTGAAAGGAAAGCAGGGACGTTTCCGTCAGAACCTGCTCGGTAAACGAGTGGACTATTCGGCACGTTCGGTAATCGTGGTAGGTCCGGAATTGCAACTGCATGAGTGCGGCCTGCCCAAAGACATGGCTGCAGAGCTCTACAAGCCTTTTATCATCCGAAAGCTGATTGAACGCGGCATTGTAAAAACGGTGAAATCTGCCAAGAAGATTGTGGATCGTAAAGATCCCGTGGTATGGGATATCCTGGAGAATGTACTGAAAGGACACCCGGTGCTGCTTAACCGCGCTCCCACCTTGCACAGACTTGGGATCCAGGCCTTCCAGCCGAAACTGATTGAAGGAAAAGCTATCCAGCTCCACCCACTGGTGTGTACTGCATTTAACGCTGACTTTGATGGTGACCAGATGGCCGTGCATCTTCCCCTGGGAAATGCCGCCGTTTTGGAAGCACAGATACTGATGCTAGCCTCCCACAACATCCTGAATCCTGCAAATGGTGCGCCGATTACGGTTCCTTCGCAGGATATGGTACTGGGACTATACTATATCACCAAGGCCAGGCGCAGCGAGAAGGAGCACCCGGTTCGTGGCGAAGGCATGACCTTCTATTCAGCCGAAGAAGTGATCATTGCCTATAACGAAAAGGTGGCTGACCTGCATGCCATTATTAATGTAAGAATTCCCAAACTGGGTAGTGAAAGTGGTGAGACAGAAGTGATTGAAACCACCGTTGGTCGTGTTCTTTTCAATGAGTTTGTTCCCGAGCAGATTGGGTTCATCAATGAACTGCTGACCAAGAAGTCGCTTCGTGACATCATTGGACGTATAGTGAAAATCACCGGGACAGCCAAGACAGCCAAGTTCCTGGACGATATCAAGAGTTTGGGTTTTGGAATGGCCTTCAAAGGAGGGCTCTCCTTTAACCTGGACGATGTGATCATCCCTGCCGAGAAAGAAATTTACGTCAAAGATGGTTACGCTCAGGTAGACGAAGTGGTTGGTTCTTACAACATGGGTGTGATCACCAACAACGAGCGATACAACCAGATCATTGATGTGTGGACACACACCAATGCCCGTCTGACCAATATCCTGATGAAGCAACTGAGTTCCGACAAGCAGGGTTTCAACCCGGTCTATATGATGCTTGACTCTGGTGCTAGGGGTTCCAAGGAGCAAATTCGTCAGCTCTCCGGCATGAGGGGACTGATGGCCAAGCCACAGAAGTCCGGTTCCTCGGGATCCGAGATTATTGAGAACCCGATCCTTTCTAACTTCAAGGAGGGATTATCGGTACTGGAGTACTTCATTTCCACTCACGGTGCCCGTAAGGGTCTGGCCGATACGGCCCTGAAAACAGCCGATGCCGGTTATCTGACACGTCGATTGGTGGATGTATCTCAGGATGTAATCATCCAGGAACCCGACTGCGGAACCCTTCGCGGACTGGTAGCTTCTGCTATCAAGAAAAGCGAAGATGTGGTGGAGACTCTCTATGAAAGGATTCTCGGTCGAACCACGGTTCATAATATCTATCACCCGCTAACAGGTGAGTTGATCGTTCATTCCGGGGAAGAGATTACTGAGGAGATAGGGGAAGTGATTGAAGAGTCACCCGTCGAAAGCGTGGAGATTCGTTC
Source organism: Bacteroidia bacterium (assembly GCA_004525825.1). GTDB lineage: Bacteria > Bacteroidota > Bacteroidia > Bacteroidales. The sequence continues at coordinate 5,045 of SPBY01000029.1, read as the reverse complement.
AGTACTTACCTGCGAATCGAAAAAGGGAGTATGCGCCAAGTGTTACGGACGTAACCTGGCCACAGGTAAGATGGTGCAGATGGGAGAAGCAACAGGAGTAATTGCTGCCCAATCCATTGGGGAACCAGGGACACAGCTTACACTACGAACCTTCCACGTGGGGGGTACTGCTTCCAACATCACTTCAGAATCCAATGTGACGTCCAAATACGATGGAATTGCTGAGATCGAGGAGCTACGTACAGTAGTTTCTAAAGATCCGGAGACCGGGAATAAGCTGGACATTGTGATCGGTCGTCTGGCCGAACTTCGCGTGGTGGACAAAAACACAGGAATAGTGCTGACCACCCATACCATTCCTTACGGATCCAAACTCTATACCAAGGATGGAGCCTCGGTGAAGAAGGGAGACCTGATATGTGAGTGGGATCCATATAATGCCTTGATTATTAGTGAAGTAGCAGGTAAGGTTGGCTTCGATAATGTGATAGAAGGAATTACTTTCAGGGAAGAGTCTGACGAACAGACCGGTTTCAAGGAGAAGGTGATTGTGGAGAGTCGCGACCGTACCAAGAACCCACTGATCAGGATCATCGACACCAAGGGGGACCTGGTAAAGAACTACAACCTTCCCGTGGGAGCGCACATTGCCGTGAGTGAAGGCGACAAGGTGTCTGCAGGAGAAATCCTGGTGAAGATTCCCAGGGCTATAGGTAAATCGGGTGACATCACCGGTGGTTTGCCACGTGTGACCGAGCTGTTTGAAGCCAGGAATCCTTCCAATCCCGCAGTGGTTTCAGAGATCGACGGCGAGGTAGAGTTTGGAAAGATCAAGCGTGGTAACCGTGAAATCATTATTACCTCCAAAGTTGGTGAGGTGAAGAAATATCTTGTTCCACTCTCCAAGCAGATTCTGGTGCAGGAGAACGACTATGTGAGAGCAGGAGTACCTCTCTCCGATGGTGCTATTACCCCGGCCGATATCCTGGCCATCAAAGGACCCACCAAGGTCCAGGAATACATCGTGAACGAAGTTCAGGAGGTATATAGGATGCAGGGTGTAAAGATCAACGACAAGCACTTTGAGATCATCGTTCGTCAGATGATGCGCAAGGTGGAGATTGTGGATCCGGGCGATACCAAGTTCCTGGAAAAGCAGGTGGTGGATAAACATGAATTCATGAGGGAGAATGACTGGATTTACGGCAAGAAAGTCGTGATAGACAGTGGCATTGCCCAGGACTACAAACCCGGTCAGATCATCACTGCCCGTAAACTGAGGGATGACAACTCTGTGCTAAGGCGAAAGGACCTGAAACTGGTCGAAGCGAGGGACGCTGTTCCCGCCACTTCGTCGCAGGTACTTCAGGGGATCACCAAGGCTTCACTGCAGACCAACAGTTTCATGTCTGCCGCTTCCTTCCAGGAGACCACAAAGGTGCTTAATGAAGCAGCCATATTCGGTAAGACGGATATCCTGGACGGACTGAAAGAAAACGTCATCGTGGGTCACCTGATTCCCGCCGGAACTGGCGCCAGGGTATTTAACAACCTGGTGGTAGGATCCAAAGAGGAATATGAGCGACTTACTTCAGGGCATGGTGATAAGGAACCTTTTACACAGGCAGAATTATCCGAAATTGTACCTGCCAAGGATTAAAACCATTGCAGATGGAAGAGAAGGACAAAAACAAAAAGAACCAGATCCACATTGAGTTGAAGGAGGACATTGCCCAGGGCACTTACTCCAATCTGGCCATCATTACCCACTCATCGTCGGAGTTTGTGCTTGACTTTGTCAGGGTGATGCCGGGCATTCCCAAAGCTGAGGTGAAATCGAGGGTGATCCTCACCCCCGAGCACGCCAAGCGCTTGCTGCATGCTCTGAAGGACAATTTGGAGAAGTATGAGAAGACGCACGGGCCCATCAAAAACATCGAAGCCATATCTGGACCGGTGATACCGATGAACTTTGGGGGACCGACCGGACTGGCTTAAGTCTTTCGACAGATATCTACTAAAATGCCACCACTGCGAGATGCAGGGTGGCTTTTTTTATGTGGTAGTGCTCAAGGCCTGGACCAGGCTTATGCTTAAGAAAGGAGGCGAATCTCTGAACTAAGTTCCATGGCTTCCCTGTATACTGCGCTTACTCCGCAATACTTTTCTTCGGAAAGTGTAACTGCTTTCTCAATTTTATCCATGGGAAGATTGTCTCCCTCCAGCTCATAAATCACATGCATCTTCTGAAAGCGTCTGGGGTGGTCCTCGCTCAGCTCCCCCTCAACAATTACGTTCAGGCTCTTAACTTCTATCCTCATTTTTTTCAGGATGGAGATCACGTCCATACTGGTACAACCACCCAGAGCCGCCAGCATCAGGGTTTTGGGCCGGGGACCTCGGTCCTGTCCACCCACTTCGGGTTTGGCATCTATGATGATTTTATGCCCGTTGATTTCTGATTCAAAGGACATGTTTTCGAGCCATTTGGTGCTCACAGTTTCTTTCTCTGTCATGGATGTATTTTTATTTAAAGTTATGATCTAAGGTATTCTGCGGCGCTCAATGAGGCAATGGTGCCATCGGCCACAGCCGTGGTTACCTGCCGGTATTTCTTTACAATGCAATCGCCCGCAGCAAATACACCTGGTAGATTGGTTTTCAAATCTGTGTCTGTCACAATCTCCTTTCGTTCGTTCAGTTCCACAATTCCGTCCAGATCTTCGGTGTTGGGAATGTAGCCTGCAAAGATAAAAACTCCATCGGTACGCATCGTGGTAATTTTGCCCTTGGGCAGATGTTCCATGGTCACTTCTTGCAGAACCCCGTCTCCTTTGAAGGATCTCAGTTCGGATTCCATGATGAAGCTGATCTTCGGATTCTTTTCTGCCTGTTCCACAGCGTGTTTGAAGGCCTGGAAGTGATCGAACTGGTGCACGATGGTCACCCTGGTGGCGTAGGAGGTCAATGCCACAGCCTCCTCCAGGGCGGAATTTCCTCCCCCCACCACTACCACCTCTTTTCCGGTGAAGAACTCTCCGTCGCAGGTGGCACAATAAGAGATGCCCTTCCCCTTAAAGCTCTCCTCACCGGGTATTCCCAGAGATCGGGGCCTTCCTCCCGGGGTAAGTATCACTGCACGGGAACTGAATTCCCTTCCATCGTCCAGCACAAAATGCTTTACCTCACCCTCCAGATCGTATGACTTGATTTGCAGGCCGGATTTGATCTTGCATCCAAATTGCTTGGCCTGCATTTTCATGGTATTGGCCAGCATGTAACCCTTCTTGGTATCCACACCCGGGTAATTGGCAATCTCCTCGGTAAGCACCATCTGTCCGCCAATCGCTCCTTCGTTTAAAATCAGGGTAGACAATTTGGCGCGGGAACTGTAGATCCCGGCTGTGAGGCCTGCAGCTCCTGCACCCACTATGATCACATCAAATATCTCTTCCTGTGGCATGTGTCAATAATAATTATTAGGCTCCGAATTGCTCATCCAGAATAGTGGTCACCTGCTGCATGTTCTGGATGCTGCTGGTGGCATGTGCTGCCTGTCCGTTCTTATAATACATGGTAAAAGGAAGGCCCATAAACCCACGGCATGCCGGATCGTTTCGGATGATCCCGGCTTCGGGCGAATCAAAGGCCATCACAGCAAACTTCACATTCTCTCGTTCCTCTTCCAGCTCTTCCATAACACCGTATACAGGAATACACATGGGACCCATGCGGCCACAGCAAACCATGACGTTTTCATTCTCATTGATGTAATTCTCAAGTTCTGCTGCGCTTTCAAACTCGTGCAAATTGGTGGATAGATGTCTCATGACTTTGATATTTTAGATTTTGTAATTTAATTCCTGCTGCAAAGATCCCTTTTTTCCCGAATCCTGCAGCTTCTATGCAAGCCGGAGATGATAGGTTTTTTCCTGTATTATTTCAGCTATATTTGTTTTATGGAGCAAAAAAAGGAGCCGGATTGTTTTCAGCTGATCTCGAAGAAGGAACTGGAATCGCTCAGTGAAAACAGAACACAGATAAGCTATTTGAAAGGGGAGACCATATTCAAACAGGGAGCCTTTGCCCCACATGTATTGTTTATCCAGTCGGGACTGATCAAGGTTTACCTTCAGACCGGGAAAAGCAAGGTGCAGAATCTCTGGATGGCCAGAACCGGCGATTTCCTTGCCTTTTCCTCCGTTTTCGGGGAAAAGGTATACTCTTGTTCTGCAGTGGCATTGAAAGACTCCGAACTGTTAATGATCGATAAAGAGAGCCTGGCCAAGCTACTGAAAACCAATCCCGAATTCGGATTCCGGATCACTTCCAAAAATTTCAAATCCGAGCACCACCTCCTGAATCTGGTAGCCAGTCTCTCCTACAAACAGATGCGGGGAAAACTTGCTACCTCGCTGATTTACCTGAGCTCTGAGCCTTTCACGTCGGAGAATATTTTCCTTTACCTCTCCCGCCAGGACATAGCCGATTTCGCCTCCATTTCGGTGGAAAGCGTAATTAGATTCCTGAAGGAGTTTGAGAAGGAAGGCATTGTCGCGCTGGATAACAAGAATATTAGCGTTGTAGATCCTGACAGGCTAAGGGTCATTAGTGAGACAGGGTAGGTATCACAATCTGTGACCTCAAGCTTGTACACTATTAATGCGCTGATCCAGACCATTATCGCACTCCTTTTTGTATTGATTTTAGATAACTCTATATTTGTGGTGCGTTTTTAGAATTCTTCTATATTTGTCACGTTTAAAAAACTACCAGATATGCGTATTCTCGTTTGTATTAGTAATGTACCGGATACCACGACCAAGGTGAAGTTTTCGACCAATAACACTTCCTTTGATGACGGTGGCGTGCAGTGGATCATTAATCCGTGGGACGAACTGGCACTGACCAGGACCATGGAATTGAAAGAAGATGCCTCCAATGGGATCTCCAATGTAACCGTTGTAAGTGTAGGACCCGCTTCCGTGGAGCCCACCCTAAGAAAAGCCCTTGCCATTGGCGCCGACGATGCCATCCGGGTGGAT
>SPBY01000401.1 GCA_004525825.1 Bacteroidia bacterium | reverse complement strand
TGTAAGCTATGAATCACTTTCAGAACAAGATAATCCGGTGTTGATTACCCAGAGTGAGTTTATGCGCCGCATGAAAGACATGCAGGAGATGAGTGGACAGGCTTCCATGTATGGAAACTTCCCCGATTCCTATAACCTGGTGATCAATGCCAACCATCCGCTGGTGGGTAAAATTGTGGAGCAGACCGAGAAGAAACTGGGCAAGAAGCTGGAAGAGCTGCGTGCTGAAAAGAAAGGACTTTCAGAAGAACAGCAGCTCCTTGAAAAAGCCAAAGAGGGCAAGAAGGCGGAGGAAGTTCCCCAGAGTGAGAAGGATCAGATGGAGGATGTGAACAAGAAACTGGGTGAGTTGGAAGACAAGCGCATCGAGATGCTGAAGCAGCATGGCAAGGGACAGAAGCTGGTAAAACAGCTGATCGACCTGGCATTGCTGGCCAACAATCAGCTGAAAGGAGAGGAACTGGCGGCCTTTGTAAAAAGGAGCGTGGAGCTGATAAAGTAGATCCTAAAAAAAGAGAGTTTTAACCTCCTGTTTCAGGTAGTCGATGGCTACCTGGGATGGGGGGTTTTTTAATTCTGAAAGCCGCTCCAGGATGAGTTTTCCCAGGGTGGTGCCCGGGGCGTCGGGCTTTACCTCTTTGGAGGTTTCGTTCACCAGGTTGATCACCTGATTCTTGGCCGATTTCATTTTATCCCAGGCTTCGGTACTGATGTAGGTCTGCTGGGCAATGTTGTGTTCAAATTCGGAGGTGATGTTGCCCAGTAGCTCCTGCTGCATTTGCCGGGCTGTAAAGTCGGAACGGCTTATTCGCAGGATCATGCTATCTGGGGAAATTCGCTCCAGCAAAAGGATGCTTCGCTCATAGGCCTGGAGACGCACCGGCAGGATATCGTCGGTGAGGTGCATGTTGAATTCCTTTTTCCTTCGTTTATCCTCGTTGCGCGACCAGGTCCGGAGCATGACCAGAACAGTCAGAAAAACCACCAGTGCGGGGAGGGTGTACTTTAGGATTTCAAGCAAAGCTTCCATGTTGATTATTTTTTGAAACTTGATATACGCAATATTAACGCAAATTATCACGAAAAGCGTACTTTTAATCTCTGAAATACCATTGTCCACTTTATAAAAAAAATTGTTTATGGAACAGCTTTCAGCAAGAATTAATTCCCTGGATCCTTCGGCGACCATCGCCATGAATCAGAAAGGGAGGGAATTGAAGGAAAAAGGAGTTGATGTGATCAACCTGAGTGTAGGAGAACCCGACTTTATTACACCCGAGCACATTAGGGAGGCGGCCAAAAAAGCCATTGATGGCAACTGGCACCACTATGCCCCGGTAGAAGGGTACCCCGATCTGCGGAAAGCCATCGTAGAAAAGTTTAAACGGGAAAACAATCTCGATTATAAGCCCTCCAACGTCATGGTAAGTGTGGGCGCCAAGCACTCTCTGGCCAACGTGATGATTTGCCTGATCGATAAGGGGCAAGAGGTGATCGTTCCCGCCCCCTACTGGGTAAGTTATGCTGAGCAGGTTAAGATTGCCGAAGGGGTGAATGTAATTGTCGATACGGCAGTTGAAGATGAGTTTAAAATGTCTGCACAGCAGCTGGAAGAGGCCATCACCCCAAAAACCAAGGCCCTGTTGCTCTGTTCGCCCTCTAATCCTACCGGTAGTGTATATACCAGGGAGGAACTGGCTGAACTGGCTGCCGTAATAGCCAAACATCCCCAGGTGTATGTGATCGCCGATGAGATTTACGAACACATCAATTTTGTGGGTGGACATGAATCCATTGCCCAGTTTGATGAGATTAAGGATCGCTGTGTGATCATCAACGGGGTTTCAAAAGCATATGCCATGACCGGTTGGAGAATTGGCTACATGGCCGGACCCGATTGGCTGGTGAAAGCCTGTGGCAAACTGCAGGGACAGATGACCTAGGGAGCCACCTCCATTGCCATGAGGGCTGCCCTTGAGGCGCTCACAGGCGACCAGAGCTGTGTGACCGAAATGCGTGATGCATTTTTGCGCCGCCGGGATCTGATCCTGGGTCATGTCTCCCAGATTGCGGGAGTAAAGTGTCCCACTCCCGGTGGAGCCTTTTATGTGTTCCCGGATTTCAGTGCTTACATCGGGAAATCGGCCGGGGATCGCAAGATCGAAAATGACATGGACCTTTGTATCTATCTCCTGGAGGTAGGTCATATTGCCACCGTTCCGGGCTCAGCCTTTGGAAAGGACGGCTGTGTTCGGATCAGCTATGCCAACTCCGATGAGAACCTGGAGAAGGCTATGAAACGACTGAAGGACGCTCTGGCAGCGCTCAAATAAGCCTCAGGCTATTTCATCGGTCGCTGCATTTTGTCTGCGACAAAATAAGGCTCCCTCCTGAAATAGCCTTTCGGCTTATAAGAAGGCTGGCCAGTTCGAAAGAAAGAAAACAGGGCCATTTGATTTTAAAAGCCATCCCGGCAGTTCGGGGTGGCTTTTAAGTTTTACTTTCATAGAATGTAATGTCGGAAAGCCGAGTTGATTCCTATGTACTAAGTATGTAAATTGCATATAGCATTTATAAGGCACATGGCTTCCAACCCTAATAAACTATCACAATTCTGGCAGGAACTGAAAAGACGCAGGGTGGTTCATGTGGCCATTGTCTATGCTACAGCAGCCATAGTGATCATTGACCTGGTGAATAATGTAACCGGTCCACTGAGATTGCCCGAATGGACCCCCACCCTGATCATTGTGATCCTGGCCATTGGCTTTCCACTGGCCATCATCTTCTCCTGGATCTTTGATGTCACTCCCGAAGGCATTGAAAAAACCAGGCCTGCCGGAAAAGACACAAAGTCAGAAATGCAGGCTAGATCCAATGGTTGGAAGATTGCAAGCTATATAAGCCTCGTTGTTATTGCGGGTCTGCTGCTCTTTAATCTATTTGGAAGAGATGGTTCAAGGAAAATCGATAAGGCGCTTGAGAAATCAATTGCGATTTTGCCTGTACGAAACATAAGTAAGGATCCCGGGCAGGATCCCATGTGTACCGGACTCACCATTGAAATTATCAACCAGCTTTACAAAATCAAATCATTTGACAAAGTAGTCTCACCACAAACGGTTCTGAATTATCTGAATTCTGATAAAAGTACTACCCAGATTGCAGAAGAGCTTGGTGTTAACTTCATCCTGGACCTGAGCTACACGAAAGTCGGAGAAGAATTCAAGGTGACGACATTTCTGATTGAACCAGGCGATGACAGGACAATCTGGCAATATGATTACAATCGAAAATACGAGGAGATCATTTCTCTTCCCTCTGAAATAGCCATAGAGATCGCAGGGATGTTGCAAACATTTATTTCAGGAGATGAGAAAGAGAGAATAGAGAGAATCTCCACCACCAATCTCGAAGCCTATGAACTGATCCAATCGGTCATTTATCATTTCTTCCAACTAGGAGATCCCAATTTCCACTATAAGGATAGTATACTCAAGGCCATTGAACTGGATTCAATGTATGCAAACGCTTATGCCGTGATGGCGCTGTTTTCTACTTTCTCGTCAGCAGGTCTTGGCGGAGAGCTGGCCAAATTTGATTTAAATGATGCATTTATATACAATCCCAAGGCCTTGGCTCTGGATCCTGAGAATATACCGGCCCTCATCGTTCAAGCTATCATAGAACAATGGATCAACTGGAACTATGTCGCTTCTGAAGCTGACTTTCAGAGAGCATTCTCACTTGCCCCAAACACCAGGGATGAATACTTGATTGGATCATACGTTGAATTTCTGATCAAAATGGGGCGATTTGAGGATGCCCTTTCCAATGTTCACCGGCTTGAAAATGGAAACTACAGGGAGATGTATATTTACGCAGCACTCAAGCAACATGAAAAAGCC
>SPBY01000272.1 GCA_004525825.1 Bacteroidia bacterium | reverse complement strand
GGAAAACAGGGAACTTACCCCGGTGGGAAAAATGACAAACGGTGTGAAACAAAAAGTGACTCTTTTTTCGGGCGGAGGCGGACTGGTATCCACCATCGGTGACTACGGAAAATTTGGGCAGATGCTCCTGAACGGCGGGGAACTCAACGGGATTCGCGTTCTGGAGGAATCGACGGTGAAGATGATCATGAGTGATCAGATGCCCTCTACCACCACCTACGGCGAAGGCATGGGTTATGGACTTGGCGGCCAGGTGAACCTGGAAACCGGAGAATACGGTTGGTCTGGCGCGGCCTCCACCTTTTTTGTAGCAGATCCCAAAAACGATATGGTAGGACTTGCTTTTACCCAGTATATACCCCATATGGGTATTCCCTTCGCCGATGAATACTGGGAACTAGTGCGGAAAGCCATTGTGGAGTAGGCGGCATTGACCTGGGTGCATTTATTCACTAACTTGGGTTAACTAAAATTTACAAATATGAAAACCAGGAACACACTATTTCTACTTGTCTTTTTGTTGGTATTAAATTCATGCCAGGACCAGGAATGGCAGCAACTTTTTAATGGAAAAGATTTAACGGGCTGGGAGCAGGTAGGTCCCGGTGAGTTTGTGGTGGAGGACGGATTATTGAAAACAGTGGGAGGAATGGGAATGATTCTTTATCCGGCTGAAAAATTCAGCGATGTGGTCTTCAAGGTGGTCTTCAAGGTCGAGGATAACGACTGTAATTCCGGGGTATTTATCAGATTGCCCGAGAAACCAGCAGATGCCATGGCTGCGGTCAATGCCGGATATGAGGTCCAGATAGACAATGGGACAAGACATGTGGGTGGCGAATACCACTGCTCCGGGGTATTGTATTCCCTGACCAAAGCACAAGCCCATCCTCAAAACAAAGCTGGGGAATGGAACACCATGGAGATTCAACTGGAAGGATTAAGAACCATTGTCCACCTGAATGGCATTCTGGTTACTGACTACACCGAAGGAGAAGAAGTCCCAGCAAAAACGAGGGATTTCGAACCAGACAGGGGCCCCAGGCCCGCATCCGGTTATATGGGACTGCAAAATCACGACGAGCTGTCGACCGTCTACTTTAAAGAGGTAGCAGTGAAGTCACTGAGATAGTCTGCCATTCATAATCTCATTGACCCATTGGCGGGATGACGCCAAGTTGCTGCAGCATGCCCAGATTATCCATGCTTGCCCAGAGCTCTGCGATCTTTCCGTCCTGAATACGAAACATCTCGATGCCCTTGACCACGATTCGCTTCCCTGTGGCAGGAATCCCCATGAGCTCGCCCTTGTGGGTGCTGTTCGCTGTCCAGACCTTCACCACCTTATCCCCTTCGGCAACAAGGTAATCGGTGGTGATGTTCAAGTCCGGGAAGGCGGTGAAGTATGCCTGGCTAAGTCCTTTGTACTGCTCGGCATTCATATCCCCCTCAGCACTGTGGTAGATGAAGTCGCTGGTGAAATACTTTTCGAAAGCAGCCATGTTCTGCTTGTTCCAGTAATCCTCAGTGAAGGCATCGAGGAAATCTTTGTTCATATCCATAACACTTTTTTTTGGGAGGTTTAGTTGTTATGAAGACGTATAAGTCAAGTAGTTTGTTGAAATTTAACGAATTAATCGTATTACTACTTTCTTTGTTCAAGGAGTACAAAGTCGACTTATATCCTGTGGAGGGCTTGCGCTAATGCAGGAAGGTCACATCACCGGCCAGGATCTCCTGCTGGCCGCTATAATAGGTTACCCAGGCTTTGTAGACATATACCCCCTCGATGGCCAGTATGCCCGATTCCAGATAACCGTCCCAGCCTCTATTGACCTGATTTGATTCAAAGATCTTCTCACCCCAGCGGGTGTAGATGATCATGCGCATTTCAATGGCATTTTTCATGTGGGGGTGGAACACCGAATTGTCGATGGTCCCTTCTTCCCAGTAACCTCCGGTGGGCCCGGAGCCATTCCACACAAAAGCGTTGGGGAATTTTGTCTCCCCATCGCCAGCCGCTACCCAGATCAGAGCTTCCTGGATGAGGGTATCGACACATCCATTTTCGCTCCAGGCCACCAGGCTCACTGTGTACACTCCCTCTTTGTCATAGGTATGAGAGGCATCCACATCGGTAGAGGTGTTCCCGTCCCCGAAATCCCACAGGAAGGAAATAGCATTGACGGAGTTATTTACGAACTTGAAGAGCTGTCGTATCGTCTTACCCTGGGTGGGATACACCCCGAAAAGTGCCCGGGGATTCTCCGAGACATGGATAATCTGTTTAACGGTATCTGTGCCCCCCAAACCCACTACCGTCAGCTTTACCATATGGTCCTTGCTCTGGTAGAATATATGCGTGGGATTGGCTTCTGTAGAGAAAGTGCCATCGTCAAAATCCCAGATATAGGAATCGGCATATTCGCTTTGATTAAAGAAAGTGACCTCCAGGGGAGCACAACCCTCCGGGGCGTATTCAAAATTAGCCTCCGGTGCCGGTGGCAGAATCAGGACCGATTTTACAGCGGTGTCGCTGCAATATTCACTGTATGTGACCAACGATATATCAAAGGCGCCCCAGGTTCCGTAATCGTACTGGCCGGGTTCCTCCACCGTGTCGGATTCTCCATCGTCATAGTCCCATAAATAGGACCAGTCTCCCGGGCTGGAGAGATTGTCGAGGGTGACGGTCGATTCGGGATAATACTGTGTCTGTGGGTTGACGAAAAAATTCGCCACAGGGTCGAGGTAGATAGTAAGGCTCCCGGTGGTCGTATCGGTACATCCATCGCTGGTGGTGATGCCCAGTGTATAAGAGAAGGACATTTCTGTTTCCATACTTTCCGGCGGATCGGGCACAGGAATGGAGTAGATATGATGCCGGATAGACATGGTGGTCAGTTCGTCCAGTCCATCACCATAGTCCCAGTAATACCTGGGATAGCCCCCGGTGGCAATGAATTCCACATCCACCGGGCTGCACCAGTCAATATAACTGGCAGTGACGGTCATGTCAGGATTGGGGTAAACGTCCATGATCAGTCGATCGTCCAGATCCAATTCACAGGAATTGCCTCCATGATGCTCAATCACCTTCCTGAGTACATATTCGTTGCGGCCAGGAACATTGTCCAGATCCAGGGTCAGGATGCCTGCGGGAAGGTTGAAAATGGTGACAAGCGAGCCCCCGATTTCCATCACCAGGTCGAAGGTGGAGGTATCGGACCCTATGATCAGGATGTTGGCCACACTCTGGTTGTTGTCCTGCTGGCACCAGGCAGAATCGAAAGTGAGTATCTCAGCAAAGGGGAGATCGGCCACCGCCACCACTGCCGAGTCGATGCCCACACATCCAAAAGCATCGGGGAAAGTGGTGTAGGCAATGTCATGCAGGCCCAGTCCGGCCACAGCTGGATTGAAAGTTCCGGTGTTCACATTGGTGATGCCATTTCCCGACCAGGTTCCCCCAACAGGAATGGCCTCCAGGATGTAAGGAGCATCATTGAAACAGAAGGGATCCACCGGGCTAATGGTGGCATCGGGGGCATCCATGACCGTGATCTCAATGGAATCCGCTGCCGAACAGCCATTTCCATCAGTAATATCGTATTTGATCCTGTGGGTCCCCGCTCCTGCCACGTATGGCGCAAACTCACCTGTAAATGCATTGATGATGCCATTGCCGCTCCAGGTTCCTCCTGCGGTGGCAGCCCTAAGTGTCACGGCAGTATTGTATTTGCACATGGGGCCAGCCGGAGTGATGGTGGGATCGGGGAAATCCACAATCCGGATCACAGACCGGTCGATGACCGGATCGGCACCGTCAGTATATTTGTTGCAGTAATTCCAATACCGGAGTTCAACTTCAAACTCATCCCCAATCGCGTTGTCGGCGGCAATGGTGATGGCCAGGCTTTGCTCAGAAGAACCATGTACCGGTCCCGGAAGAGTTATTACGGGTCCCTCCCACTCCCAGGGTCCGATATACCCTTCGACACTCACCGGGGTGGCGGAGGACATGGTGTTCCGGGTGCCGTAGACCCACTGGATCCAGCGGGTATCCTCGTTGGGGACATCACGTTCCTGGGGAGGAACACAATTAAACAGGGTTCCGTCGTCGAATCTCATGGTAGCTCCGCTCCCCACGCAAATCGGGTACACATTGGGTTCGGCTTCCACCTCTCCCCCGTTGGCATTGTCCGTATCCCAGATGGTCACGATCTGCTCCTGTTCCGAGGAGGTACAAACCACACCGTTTACCACCAGGGTAGCCAGGGGGTGGTGATTGCACCTGTCGTCCTGGGAGACATAAGTATGGTTGGCATTGGTGGTAAAAGTACCTGCCACAGTCTCTGTGGCCAGCACCGTCTCGGTCGATCCATCGTCCCAATCATACAATATCTCCACGATGGTCCCTGCATTGTTCACTCCCACATAGGTGACATCCCATTGCACCGATACCGGCGAACAGAGCTTATCGGGGATCATATTGTTAGCCTTGGAAAGGGTAGTACAGTTCTGTCCCAGGCCCCAAAAGGGAATAGATAGCAATAGGGTGATATGCAATAATATAGCTCGCTTCTTCATTGACGAACGCACTATAATCTTAGATAAACGACTTGATTATTGTGATTAGCGGCTTAAAATCTAGTTTTTCTGTATACGATAATATGACCGGAGAGGTTCCCTAATAGTTGCATTTATTTTTGAGAAAATCATAAAGCTCTGATGCTGCATTCGGTAGGAGCATCAAGTACAGAAAAAAAGTCTTGGTTAAAGTAGCTTATAAGCCTCCTGACCCGCTGAAGGACTCATCAATGCCAGGAACTTCCACCGGCTTGCTATAATAGGCCGTGAAAGAAATCTTCCATTCTCCCTTCACTTTTTCCAGAAAGACTATCTGGATGTTGGAATACCCGTCTGTATCGTCGCCCGTGCCCCATTGCACGAAATTATCACAAGTTAACAAGGCGCCGTTTCCATTTACTTTTATAACAACATTCTCTTTGGAAATTTTAATATTATCTGAATTACCTCCCTCAAGAAAATCGCCAAATAAAGATTCTATTTCATCCCATCCATCGTAAAGTCTGTAACCATATACTCCCAGCTCGAGCCTCATTTCCTCGCTGCTCTGGATGTGGGTAGCATACACCCGGTCCTGATCCATGGCTGCTACTCCATTTGATTCCTCCTGGATTACTGCCAGAATGGCTTCTTTCTCCTTTTCAAGGTTTACTTTCGGTTGACACGAAGTC
>SPBY01000641.1 GCA_004525825.1 Bacteroidia bacterium | reverse complement strand
GGACTCTTCCTGGTGTTTTTTGCCATTACCGTGTCCACCAGTAGCTGGGACTGGATCATGTCCATTGATGCCCACTGGTATAGCACCATATTTGGTTGGTATGTATTTATCGGGATGTTTGTCACTTCTCTGGCTTTTATGATCGTGTTGATCTGGTTCCTTAAAAGAGCAGGATACCTGTCCTTCATAAGGGTGGATCATTTGCATGATCTGGGAAAACTGCTGTTTGCCTTCAGCATATTCTGGACCTATTTGTGGTTTTCACAATACCTGCTTATATGGTATGGCCATATTCCTGAAGAGACGGCCTATTTCATCCAACGCAGGGAGGATTTTGAATTTCTCTTTCTTCTGAATCTTGGATTGAACTTCCTCGTTCCTTTTTTCGGGCTGATGAAACTGGACATGAAGAGGAAGCTGAACTGGATGGCGGGTATTGCCGGAGTGGTCCTGATCGGGCACTGGATCGATTATTTCCAGATGATTATGCCAGGAGCCGCAGGTGAACATGCCGGCATTGGAGTATTGGAGATCGCTATGACACTTTTCTACACAGGCTTATTCCTTATTGTAGTATTGAGGGCACTTGCTTCAAAGCCCCTGCTGGTGAAGAAGGATCCTTTCCTGGAGGAGAGTTTACATTATGAATCGTGATGGCTAACCATCCTATTTGAAAATTGAACATTATGAGAAAGGTACTGAATATTAGAGCAGCGTTGGTACTCCTGTCCTGCATGATGGTTCTGTCGTGCGACCGGCACAGAAATATGGCAGGGTATGATTTCATGCCTGATATGGTCTATTCGCAAGCCTATGATGCTTACTCTGAGAACCCGGTCTTCAGGGACAGCCTCTCCAATCAGGTGCCTGTGTATGGAACCATGCCCAGGAACCAGGTGGCCTTCAGGTACAATGTATTTCCCGAGAACCGGCTACTGGCCGGACAGACACTGCTCAGCAGGGAACAGATGATCATGAAACATGTATTTGAAGGCAAGAAGCTATATACCACTTTCTGTTCCAACTGTCATGGTGAATCGGGCAAAGGGGATGGATTTTTGATCACCAGTAAGAAATTTCCGGAAACAGTGAAAGTGGGGAATCTTACCGATGAACGCCTGGTAAAAGCCTCCAGGGGAGAGTTGTTTCATGTGCTTACCGTTGGGTACGGACTGATGGGATCCTATGGAGCCACTCTTTCTGAGATGGACCGCTGGAAGATCATTGAGTATGTGAAGGTCAAATTACAGGGACAGGAACTGGGTGCCAGGACACTGGCAGGATTCAATCCTGCACTCTCTGAAGCCTATGAAGATTTTGAAGCACGGATAGCCAAAGACTTTGAAAGGACCAATGGAGTGGGACCGGTAACAAGCGTTTCTCTTGGTCCGCTGAACCAGGCTTGGGTGAGTGAAGGTGAAGCCCTGTTTAAGGCCAAGTGCTCTTCCTGCCATAAACCCACAAAAAAATATGTGGGACCAGCTCCACTGGGAGTGCTTGACAGAAGAAATCCCGCATGGATTATAAATATGATCCTGGATCCTGAAAAGATGGTTAAAGAAGATCCAGTGGCAAAGGAATTGCTCAACAGGTACCTGGCACCCATGGCCAATCAGAGTTTAAAGGAGGATGAGGCGAGAAAGATCCTTGAGTATTTCAGAACCCTGGAATAATATTTTGCTGTATCTTGAGTGAAAATACTTCACTATGGAAAAGTTTGATCTGAACCGACGGAAATTTCTGGGTGCACTGACGCTGGGCACCGCCCACCTGATGTTTCACAATCCGCTCTATGGAAAAACCGGAAGATTTACTTCTGTGGATCCATTGCAGCGCGTTGCCCTGGGGAAAACAGGGATCAAACCCACCCTGCTGGGAGTGGGAACCGGGGTGAGTGGAGGCAATCGCAGCTCCTTTCTGACCAGACAGGACAAAGCACTTAGCATTGCCACGCTTCGCCATGCCTACGACCGGGGGATCCGCATGTTTGACGGGGCCGACACCTACGGAACTCATGGATTGATTGCAGAGGCATTGAAGGGGATGGAGCGTGAGGAGATTGTTCTGAGCTCCAAGATCTGGACACGCGAGGGAGGCATTCCCGAAAAGGAGCGTCCCGATGCCAACATAGTGGTCGATCGCTTCCGCAAAGAGTATAACACCGATTACATCGATGTGGTGCAAATTCACTGCATGGTGGATTCGGACTGGACCGATCACGAGCGGAGGCAGATGGATATTCTGGAGGAGCTAAAAGTCAAAGGAATCATCAAGGCACATGGTGTTTCGGTACACAGCCTGGAGGCCATGAAGGCAGGGGTGGCCGACCCATGGGTGGATGTGCTTCACGCCAGGATCAACCCCTTCGGAATCGCCATGGATCGTCCCGATCCGGAAGAAGTGGTGGAGGTGATCCACCAGATGCAT
>SPBY01000500.1 GCA_004525825.1 Bacteroidia bacterium | reverse complement strand
GTAAAACGGTCAAGCGCCACCACATTGTGTTTAGTCCCCCCGGGTGTCCAGAAAACCTTATCATCCATTACCACAGCTGCTTCAGAATGCCCGTGCAGGGGGAATTGTCCCTGGAAATCATCTGCAAAGTCACGTGACCAGGCAATGCTACCATCCTCCCTGTTCACACAAAACAGGTTGCCCATGCCCGTACCAATGTAAAGCAAGTTGTCTACTACAGTAGGAGCCGAGCGCGATCCCGGGAAACTGGTCACCCACTCCTTGCCCAGGGAGGTCTGCCATAATTTTTCTCCCTCCAGGTTAAAACAATGGAGCAAGGACAAGCTGTCCACCTCGCCGGTGATGTAAAAGCGGTCTTCCACAAAAAGCGGCGATCCATACCCCCGACCCAGGTTCTCGATGGTCCATAGCTCTTCAGGTCCCTCTGCGGGCCATGTTTTCAAAAGGCCCTTGTCCGGATAAATTCCCGAACGATTAAAGCCCCTAAACTCATACACTTCCGGTTGAGAATTTGAGCAGGAGAGGAGCATAAGCAGCAGGAAAGCAGGGAGGATGAACTTGATCATGGATGGTGGTT
Source organism: Bacteroidia bacterium (assembly GCA_004525825.1). Lineage (GTDB taxonomy): Bacteria > Bacteroidota > Bacteroidia > Bacteroidales. The sequence continues at coordinate 2,633 of SPBY01000500.1, read as the reverse complement.
CTGACATTTTAAAAGCTCCAAAGTTACTATATTGTGCAAATGTTTAGCAAACTTGCCTACGCAGAGCGCAGGAAAAATCTGGCGGCTGCCCTTTCAGGTGGCCTCATCCTGCTTCCCGGGAACGAAGAGTCCCCCATGAATTATGCCGACAATACCTATCATTTCAGGCAGGACAGTAACTTCCTTTATTATTTTGGAGTGGATCAGGCCTCACTTACCGGAGTCATTGATGCCGATACAGGCGAAAGCGTCCTCTTTGGGGATGATCTGACTGTCGAAATGATCGTATGGACCGGAGTCCTGCCCAGCCTGACCAGCCTGGCGGAGAAAGTGGGAGTAGAGCGGGTGAAACCTGCTTCTGAACTTGCATCCTTTCTTTCAGGAGCGCTGGCCGCCGGCAGAAATATTCATTACCTGAATCCTTACAGAAGCGACATCGTATTGAAGATCTCCTCCTGGCTGGGTATCAAACACCAGGGGATGGCTGAATCATCTTCCCTGGAGCTGACCAAGGCAGTGGTGGGACAGCGTGAGATCAAATCCAAGGAGGAAATCGATGAGCTGGACAGGGCCGTGGAGATCAGTGCAGATATGCACCTGGCTGCCATGCGCTTTGCCAGACCGGGGATGCGCGAATCCGAGGTGGCGGCCAAGGTGGCTGAAGTGGCCCTTTCAGCCAACGGAAACCTGGCCTTTCCCATTATAGCCACCATCCACGGACAAACCCTGCACAACCATTATCACGGCAATACCATCCAAAGCGGGGATTTGTTTCTGCTGGATGCAGGAGCAGAGACCGAAAATCACTATTCTGGGGATCTTTCCAGTACTTTCCCGGTGGATAGAAAGTTCACCCAGTTGCAGAAAGAAATCTACCAGCTTAGCCTGGATGCGCACCTGGCAGCTGTTTCCATGCTAAAACCGGGTACAGCCTTTAAAGAAGTTCATCTCACAGCCTGCCGGACCATTTTCGAAGGCTTGAAGGCTTTTGGACTCACCAAGGGCAACGCGGATGAAGCTTTGGTGGCAGGGGCACATGCCCTCTTTTTTCCCTGCGGTACAGGTCATATGATGGGACTGGATGTTCATGACATGGAGAACCTGGGGGAACAGTGGGTAGGCTATGACGGGGTTCCAAAATCGACCCAGTTTGGGCTGAAGTCACTGAGGCTGGGAAAGGAGCTACGTCCTGGCTATGTTCTGACTGTAGAACCGGGCATCTATTTTATCCCGGAACTGATTGATCAATGGAAATCGGAGGGCCACCTCTCCCAATTCCTGAACTACCGGGAGATTGAGAAATTCAAGAATTTTGGAGGTTTGAGGAACGAAGAGGACTTTGTCATCACCCAGGAGGGTGCCCGGCGCCTTGGAAAGGCTTTGCCATTGACCGTGGAAGGGGTGGAAGCACTCCGCTCATAGCTCGATTTTCTCCTTAACTCGGTCGAAAATACAGTTCGTCGGTATAATCCGACAGTTCAGCGATTCTTATTTCTATATGATGAAGGTATGATCCAAATTTGCAGTGTTATTAAGAGTCGAGCACTGCGAATCAACGATCATGAAATATCACATATTCCTTTTTCTACTAGCTATTACGCAGGTCAGCCTGACGGCCCAGACCCGCATCACAGGTCAGGTCATCAATGCCAATGGGGAAGGCCTGACCGGGGCCAACATCTACCTTGAAGGTACCTACGATGGCACCACCAGCAACATGGAAGGTCAGTTTGTCCTGGAGTCTTCTGAATCCGGAGAGCAGGTTCTCCGCATCGAATATATTGGATTCAAGAACTTTCAAAAAACTTTACATCTTGAAGGTGCGGCCATCGATCTTTCCCAAATCACCTTAAAGGAGGAAATCAATGAGCTAAGCGCAGTGACCATCACAGCTGGTACTTTCGAGGCAGGGGATAAAAAGAAATCCATCGCCTTAAGCTCCATCGATATGGTCACCACCGACGGATCTTCAGGAGATGTCTATGGTGCCCTGCAGGCCCTGCCCGGGACCACCACTGTGGGAGAATCGGGAAGGCTCTTTGTGAAGGGGGGAGACAGCCGGGAATCCAAAACCTTCATCGATGGAAGCCTGGTCTATGTTCCTTACAGCTCCTCATCGCCCAATAATTCTGTCCGAGGCCGTTTCAGCCCGTTTATGTTCAGCGGGATGATGTTCAGCACCGGAGGATATTCGGCTGAATTCGGACAGGCTCTCTCATCGGTTCTCTCCCTGCAGACAAATGCCATGCCGGTCGAGGACCAGTTGAATATTTCATTGCTAACGGTGGGAGCAGAGCTGGGTGGAACCAAGACCTGGGACAAGGCTTCTGTCACCACTTCGCTTTCATACAACAACCTGACTCCGTACATGAAGATCGTTCCCCAGTATACCAAATGGGAAAAATACCCCCAATCTCTTTCCGGTGATGTGAGCTTCAGGTTGCTTACCGGGAAATCGGGCATGCTGAAATTCTACGCCACAGCCAACCGTTCCAGTCTCACCACCATTGAAGAAAGTTTAGAGCAGCCGGGAAACGCCTTCAACTACAAGCTGGTCAATGACAATTATTTTGTTAATGCTTCCTGGATCGGAGAAATTCGCAAGAACTGGATTCTGACTACCGCCTTTTCCT
>SPBY01000034.1 GCA_004525825.1 Bacteroidia bacterium | reverse complement strand
TTGATATATATTATATGATGTTTTAGTTTACGTTAACATAGTCCTTGCTCAACAGGTAGGCAATGGCTTCATCTTCTTCTATTTCAGGGAACCTTCCCATCTTTTCGAGGAATCTATTATCTGAGTGGTCATCATTCACCGCACTCACTTCGCCGACCAGGATTTTTCCTTTTCCGGGCTCTCCGTAGAAGGAGTGATACAGGCCCTGATTTAGTGTGATGCTTTCCCCAGGATGAAGAACCACCACTTCTCCGGGGCCACAAATTCGACTGATGCCGTCCAAACTTAGCTCAAAATCCTGACTGGAAAGCTCTTCCTTATCCGTAGAAGCATACAACTGGATCATTAGATTACCTCCTCCCCTGTTGATGATGTCCTCCATTTTGGACCAATGGAAGTGCATGGGCGTAAGCTGATTTTCTTCCACCACCATGATCTTCTCCGCATAAGATTTCAGTCCCTTTTTAGGATTTCCGTTGCGGAGGGTAAAAAGAAGCAGACCGCTGGCTGAAAAATTGCCCAAGCCAAAATCAGTCAGATCCCAGCCCAGCTGGTTATCAAATATCTCTGCACAATGATCTTTCCGCTCTTTCCAGGTATCCACTGACCAGTAGGCCCAGGGAGGTAAACTGAAATTCATGCTCTCAAAAAAGCTTATCGCATTAATAATCAATCTATTAATTTCGGATCTTTTCATAGGATAGTTTTTCCGGATTAGTTTTCAAGTACCTGGCCATCCTCCAGCAGCCTGAGTCGCAATTCATCATAGGGAATCTCATGAATCCCTTTCCCCTTTTCAATGGCCAGCACAGCCAGGGTGGCAGCACTCTGCCCCAGGATCATAAATACAGGTTCCATTCGTATGGAACCAAAGGCGATGTGGGAACAGGAGAGACAGACCGGTACCAGCAGGTTTGAACACTCCTTTTGGGATGGCATAATGGAACGCATGTCGATCTGGTAGGGATCGCGGGGATGCACTCCAATATCCCCTTCGTTCTGAACATATCCATCCTCTTTAATGTAACGCTGGACATTGTGAGAATCCATGGTATAGGAGCCCATGCCTACAGGCTGATCCACTGTGTTAAGCCCAAGAACCTCGTTCTCTGTCATTACATACTCCCCCACCATCCTGCGGGCTTCCCTTACGTAGATCTGGTGGGGCCAGTAACCGTTGTCGGTAAATTCATCTTTTGAGTAGCCCCAGTGACTCATCTTTTCCCTGATGTCGGCCGGAACAGCAGGATCGCTGGAGAGAAACCACAGCAATCCCTTCTGGTAGCTGGTATGCTCCAGGATAATCTCCCTTCGCTTTGCATAGGAAGCCTCTGGATAATCATAACTCATACCAATGTTATCGGTACTGAAGGGACCGTGGTTGTTTACATCGGTCTTGTGGTTGGGGATGGGATCAAATTTACCGAAAACCTCTTTCCAGCCAGAAGCAAATACCCTCCTCAGCAATTCATACTGGGTGGAATCATAGTCGGGGGGACGGGTGATGGCCACACGGTTGTCAGGATGATCGGTGAGGCACATGCGGAAGCAGTAAGCCTGCACCCGGTGATCGCCCTCGCCAAACCTGCCAGGATCTCCGGTGGATATTCCGGGCAGTACGCCGCTGGAAGGATCCCCGGGAATCACATAGGGACTGATATCGGATATGAAATGATGTCCATGGTGTAATACACCTGTCTGGACCCCGTTCCATTTCTCGCCATACAAGGCATTGGCCTCACGTCCCACCGTATAGCTTACTCCGGCAGCAGCCATCAGGTCCCCTTCGTAGGTGGCATCAATAAATGCTTTTGCCTGAAAGCTAAGACCGCTCAGGGTGGTGATGCTCTGGATGACGCCCTCCTTCACGGATACCCCCTTCTCCCTGTCCAGGTACTCCTCACGGTACACAGGGATCTCATATTCCGTAACAAGCGCTTCAAATACCTTTTCAGCAGCACTGGGCTCAAAGATCCACATGGTCCTGTTCTCCCCATCTATGGCCACATTGCCCTGGCCCTTATTCCCGTATTCGCTTTTCTTCTGCCATTTCCAGGCATTATCGTCCTGGTAATGAAGAAACAGGCGGTGGTAGAAATTTCGTGTTAATCCCCCGATCACAGCCTTATTTCCCGTATCGGTCCACCCCAGTCCCCCGGCAGTAAGTCCTCCCAGATGCTTGTCGGGCGACACCAGGATCACTTTTTTTCCCATTTGCGCCACCTGTACCGCTGCTATTACGGCAGAAGAGGTACCTCCATAGATGATGACATCTGCAGAATGGGATTTGCCCCCGGGTGAGTTTTGCGCGGTATTGCAAGATGGCAGGAGGCTTAGCATGGCTATCAGACAGAACGAAAAGAAGAGTTTAGCTTTCATGAGGGGATTAGTTTGTGGCTCCTTGAAAATAAGAAAATCTTGCCACACGGCATTCATTCGGTACCAGGGTTTTTTTCCTGCCGGAAAGGATTTGATATGTGAATTTAGTCTGCTACTTTTATCTACCAACCAACACCACTTACCTATGACCCTGAAAACAGCTCTATCCACTATAATTTCCGCCATGTTTATGGTCTCTTCACTCCCGGCACAGGAGACGGAGGTGGTTTACCTCTCAGGTACCGGCTTTGATCAAACTGAAGAATGGGATTTCTACTGCAGCGACGGTATGAATAGCCAACAATGGACTACCATCCAGGTTCCCTCATGCTGGGAGCAGCAGGGCTTCGGTCAGTATAACTATGGCCATGTCCCCTTTGATCAGCGGCTCAAAGAGGAAGGGCATTACCGTCGTTACTTCTATGCAAATAAGGAATGGAATGGGAAGCACATTGAGTTGGTATTTGAAGGGGTAATGACAGATGCCCTGGTTCTGGTCAATGGAAAGCAGGCCGGAGAAGTGCACCAGGGAGCTTTTTACTCTTTTAGTCACGATATATCCAAACTGGTGAAATTTGGCAAGGAGAACAAACTGGAAGTAAAGGTGAAGAAGTTCTCAGACAATGAAACTGTAAACCAGGCTGAACGCATGGCCGACTACTGGATCTTTGGCGGAATTTTCAGACCTGTCTACCTGGAGGTAAAACCAAAGAATCACCTGCAGAGGGTGGCCATCGATGCCCGGGCCGATGGTTCCTTTAGCTCAGATGTCTATATGGCCGGTTCCCAATCTGCGGGAAAAGTGGTTGTTGAGATCCTGGACCAGCAAGGGAAGCGGGTCGCTGCTTTTGAAGCTTCTGCGGAAAAGGAGAGTCAGAAAGTAAGGATCCAGGGAAAGGTGGACAGTCCGCTGCTGTGGTCCCCGGAATATCCAAACCTTTATACAGCTCAGTTTACATTGATGGATGAGAGCGGATCAACGATTCACCGGATGGCGGAAAGGATTGGTTTTCGCACCGTGGAAGTACGGGAACAGGACGGTATCTATGTGAACGATGTCAGGATCAAGTACAAAGGAGTCTGCCGTCACTCCTTCCATCCCGACCATGGCCGTACCTCAAGCAAAAATTTCAGCATCGAGGTGGTGAACCTGCTCAAGGATATGAACATGAATGCGGTGCGCATGTCACACTATCCACCCGATCGCCATTTCCTGGATGTATGCGATTCGCTGGGACTCTTTGTGCTGGACGAACTGGCAGGATGGCAGCTCCCTTCGTACGATTCGGTGGTGGGGCGCAAGCTTCTGCAGGAGATGATCGCACACGATGTAAATCATCCCAGCATAGTCATGTGGGACAATGCCAACGAGGGAGGATGGAATACGGTGTATGATCAGGATTTTAAAGAACTGGACATTCAACAAAGGGAGGTGAATCATCCCTGGGGAGCACATGAGAAGACCAATACGGCCCACTATGTGAACTATGACTACCTGGCCGGGGATCATTTTGCTCCCAGAAGTATTTTTTTTCCGACAGAATTGATCCATGGTTTATATGACGGCGGACTTGGGGCCGGACTGGAAGACTTCTGGCTGCGCATGTGGAACGATCCACTGTGTGCAGGAGGTTTTCTCTGGGTTTTTGCAGACGAATCCGTCAAAAGGACCGATACGGGGAAAATGGATTCGGATGGAAACCATGCCCCTGATGGCATTCTGGGCCCCTATCATGAAAAAGAGGCTAGTTTCTACACCATCCGGGAGATCTGGGCACCCATTCACTTCGAAACGCGTTATATCACCCCGGAATTTGATGGGAAATTCAGGATCCAGAACCGTTTCCACTACACTACGCTTGACCAGTGCACCTTCAGGTACAACTGGATAGATTTGCCCGGACCCGACGGACCAGGAATATCTGATCCGGATGCCATCGAATGGGGCGAGATACTTGATTTTGGAGTCCCCACAGTGGATCCGCTGGAACCCGGACAGAACGGTACCCTGGTGGTTCCCTTGTTTGAGGGATGGCAGGGTGCCGATGTTCTTTACGTGGAAGCTCTGGATCCCCACGGCCGCTTGATGAATAGCTGGAGCTGGCCGGTGAAATCACCGGATGTAATTGCGGAAGAATTGGTGAAGGGAGATTCAGCGATTATGGTCTCAGTTTCGGAGACTGAGGAGATCCTTATGCTTGAATCAGGTGCTGTTTCGCTGGAGTTGGACAAACATACTGGCCTGCTTAAGAAGGTTCTTTCCGGTGGCAGGGAGATTCCGCTTAGCGATGGGCCGGTGTTCCGTGATCAATCTGTAGAATTAAGAGAATTCCGACATTTCGCTGCAGGCAACTGCCACCATGTGGTAGCTGATTATGGCAGAAACGGCACCCTGGTATGGGTGATCTATGCCGGTGGACTGGTGGATATGAAAGTCAGCTACCAGCCTGACGCGGGAAGCGTCCCATTCACCGGAGCTTCATTTTCCTTTCCTGAGCCTGATATCAAATCGGTGAAGTATTTGGGTAAGGGGCCCTACAGGGTCTGGAAGAACCGGATGAAAGGGGTGAACTTCAATGTATGGGAAAAGAACTACAACAATACTATTACCGGCCATTCGGGATTCGATTACCCTGAGTTCAAAGGTTACCATGCAAACCTTTACTGGGCGGTATTCAAAGATCGCCAGGACCATCACTTCACAGTGTACAGCAGAACTGAGGATCTGTTCCTCAGGCTCTTTACTCCCGAAGAGGCTCCCAATCCCGCCGGAACTACCCTGAAACACCCGGGAGGAGACATCTCCTTCATGTTGGGCATCCCGGCCATTGGTACCAAATTCAAGGAGGCCAAAGAGCTGGGTCCCCAGTCCGGAGAATACCATTACCAGTCTCGTAGGGTGAAGGACGGAGCTCTTCAGATCGAACTCACCTTTGACTTCCGTCCTCCCCATTAACCCATTAACCTATTAACCTTCCTTCCATGAAACTCATTTTCACAGTCTTATTCACTATTCTGACACTATTCACCTCCTGCAATCAGGACCCCGGAAGCTCCAAACCCAATGTGGTGATCATTTTCCTGGACGATTCAGGATGGGCCGATTTTGAACCTTTTGGCGAGGTGGTTCTTGAGACCCCAAATGTTACTCAACTGGCCTCCGAGGGCACCGCTTTCCACAACTTCTACGTACCTCAGGCGGTCTGTTCTGCTTCGAGGTCAGCTTTATTGAGCGGATGTTTTCCTGGGAGAACTAAAGTATTCGGGGCCCATGGTCCCAATGCATGGGGACTCGACACCACCTTTGCCACCATGGGTGAGGTATTCAAGCGCGCAGGCTATGCTACGGCAGCTTTCGGGAAGTGGCATTGTGGTGACCAGCCGGAAACCAGATCTTATGCCCGCGGATTTGATGAGACCTGCGGACTGATGTACTCCAACGACATGTGGAAGCACCATCCGGAGGCGCCCGAGTACTGGGGACAATGGCCTCTGAAGTACTGGGAGAACGGCGAAGTGACCATCGAAGAGGTGGATCACGCCGACCAGAAAAACCTGACTCGATGGTATACCGAACATGCAGTGGATTTTATCGAGCGCCACCAGGATGGCCCCTTCTTGCTGTATGTTCCGCACAGCATGCCCCATGTGCCTCTCTACTGCAGCGACGAATTTGAAGGAAAATCGGGCAAAGGCTTGTACTGGGATGTGATGCTGGAGATAGACTGGAGTGTAGGACAGATCAACCAGGCCCTGAAAGACCGGGGCATAGATGACAACACCATCGTGATCCTCACCTCAGACAACGGACCCTGGATCTCTTACGGCGATCATGCAGGGATCACCCCATACCGGGAAGCCAAAGGAACCAGCTTCGATGGAGGGGTACGCTCCGCCTGCATCATGAAATACCCGGGTGGAATTAAGGCGGGTACCATATGCGAACGCACCTTTGGAACGGTGGATCTTCTTCCCACCCTTTGTCACCTGGCAGGGATTGCCCTGCCTGAAAATGAGATCGATGGAAAGAATGTTTGGGATTTGATCACTGGCACCGAAGGAGCTCTGAATCCGCACGAATACTATGCCTTCTCAAATGGGGACAATTTTGAGGGAGTCATGAGTGGGGACGGTAATTGGAAGCTACACCTCCCCCACGGCTACCGGACACTTGAATCTGCAGGAACAGGTGGAATGGCTGGAAAATATGGTGTGGGGGAAATCGACACAGCCCTGTTTAATATGAAAGCCGATCCCTATGAAACCACCAACGTACTAAAAGATCATCCTGAAGTAGCAGAGAAGCTCATCAGCCTGGCCGAAGCCCATAAATTGAGGTTTTACAGCGAGTAGATTCCTCCGCACTAAACCTCTGTCCTAATGATTTTGGCAACCAGATCTCCAGTGGGATCGGGGCACCTGACAAATTCGGTAGTAATACCGCTTTCGTTCAGGACCTTTTCATAAGGGGTCCCCTCATATTTCCAGCTCAGGGTGACATCGTTCTGCAAGAGCCTGATGAAATCGTGCATGCGGGAAAGCAACCAGGGACATAGTTTAGCCATATCGGCAGGATACGCAAATGTATCTCCCTTTTTATGGCACCAGCTATCCTCCCGGGCTTCATAGATCTCAATATCGATCTTAAAGCGCTTGCGTTCCTGCGCTGCCACAGCTGGCTGCATGGCTGCACTTTGAGCAAGCAGAGGGGGTGCAGCAAAACAGAGCATGCCGCATCCCGATTTTTTCAGAAAGTCTTTTCGGTCCATCTTGTGGGTATTTGTGATAAAGCTATTAGGCCAAATGCAAATGGCTGTTCCAACCATCCAGGTACGCTGGCTGCATCCAGGCCAGGTTTTGGCCCTTGTAGAAGGGCTGAAGAGCCAGCCTGAGCTCTTTCATCTTCGTTTCGTCCAGCGGGGTGAAGTCCCGGATGATCTCCAGATTGGATTTCAGCACCTCATGGCTGTCCATGCCAATGTTGGCCAGGTGAAAATCTCCCAGGCTAAGTGCATATCGCACCAGGTCGGATGAAGCCAGTCCATTAACGGTTTCCCGGGGCCGGATCACTTTCATGGCCACCACCCCCATGCCCTTTTTCATGGCCAGAGGCGCCGGCAATTCTTCAAATTTTTGCGTCCCGTCGGTACTTTGGTGATTGAGGGCCATCATCATCACATCACAATCGTACAGTTCCACTGCTCTTTTCATGCCTTCCGCCGATTCATGACCGGTAAATCCAATATTCTTTATGACACCTTCGCTTTTCAGTTTAAGCAATACTTCAAGTACCTGTCCCTTTTCGCCAAGTAGCTCAGCATCCTCCACCGAGGAGATGGCGTGCATGTGCATAAGGTCGATATGATCTGTCTGAAGGCGTTTCAGGCTGCGCTCCACACTTTTCATGGCCTGGTCCGCATCCCTGTCTTCGGTTTTGGAGACCAGGAACACCTTCTCTCTTCTCTCTTTCAATATCATGCCAATGCGTTCTTCGCTGGAAATCTCCTCATTTCCGTAGCTGGATGCTGTATCCCAATAATACAGGCCCTGATTAAATGCAGATTCCAGGATCTCCAGGGCTTTGTCGGTATTTTGAACAGACATCCAGCGGCTGCCGCATCCAAAGCCGAGGATGGGGACTATGGCGCCTGTTTTGCCCAATTTGACGGTGGGCAAGCCTTTGGAGTCATAGGGGGAACTGCTTGTACATCCTGCCACAGGGACAAGCGCCAATGTGGCAGCTGCAGCAGCTGTGGTCTGTACAAATTCTCTTCGGTTAATCTTCTTTTTCATGGGATCCGTATTAGTTAGTAGTTGTTGTTTTCGTGGGACGAACAAGATAGCCATATACCTCTATCCAGTCAAGTCGCGAACAGGCATCACTCATTCCTCCGGGCATCAGGTCGGTAAATCCAATCTCCGCCACCCTGGAAAGGTCTGGATTTTGCACTCTCTTCCCTTCTGTGATGGTATGTATATCAAAGCTGTACCATTCAAGGTCAGGCACATTGAATTCCTTGATCCTCCAGTCTTCGGAGGGACCGTCGCCCTGGCGGCTCACCAACCAGGTTCCGTCCTGAAGTTTCAGCAGTACATGCAGCTCTCTGAATCCGGACTGTTTGCTCCTCCACATGATTTTTGAAGGCCCGGTAAGATTCACTTGAAGTTCAGCTTGCCTCAGGGTAACTGCCCAGTTGCCCAGGCAGAGACCTGACCAGATGTAAAAAGGATCGTCGGCAGGTGCGTCATTATGGCTCTTTTTGAGGCTGTCTTTCCCGGGACCGTATAAAGCAACCATCAGATCCGGATGATTTACATGGCCCTGGTGCAGGGGGATTTCCGCAGGAATTTCTTTCCAATCCTCTCTGAAGAAGAGTCCCGGACGATAGGCTGCATCCTGGGCTAAACCCGCAGACTGAAGGCAAAGAATCCCGACCAGGATAAATAGGTACTGTGGGTAGGTTTTCATGGATATATTATTCGAATATCCCATTGCTCACAAATGCAATCTTCTGGCTGTCGGGCGACCAGCTGGGCACATTCATGGTCCCCTGTCCCCCGTAAACATAGGCAATGACTTTGGGTTTCAGATCGACCACGGACATCAGCCTCAGATATACCCGTTTGTAGAAAGGGTGACTGGCGGCTGGCACCTCGGGAGGATAGGATATAAATACCAGCCATTTTCCATCAGGGGAAACATGAGCGAACCAATCGTTGTAATCATCAAAGGTCAACTGGGTCTGGTTTTGTCCGTCGGGGTCCATGCGCCAGATCTGCATGGTTCCGGTGCGTGCCGAGTTAAAATAGATGTACTTTCCGTCGGGGCTGTACTCCGGGCCATCGTCCAGGGTGCTTTGATCGGTCAGTTGTACCTCCTCCCCTCCTTCCACCGGGATTCTGTATACATCGTACTGTCCGTTGCGGTTCGCACAATACACCAGGTAACGGTCATCGGCCGACCAGCCATGGAGATACGACGGACTTAAAGGAGTGACCCGTGTGGGAGTACCTCCATACAGGGGTAAGGTGTATACCACAGACTGTCCGTTCTCCTCCTCAGGATGGTGACTTATGGCTATTTGTGTGCCATCGAAGGAAATCACATGGTCGTTGTTGTTCTGCCTGGCAAATCCGGTGTTCAGGACCTCTGACAGGCCTGATTCCAGGTCGAATCGGTATAAGAGCCCCTCAGCATTGTAGATAAGCGATTGGCCGTCGGGAGTCCAGTTGGGGGCCTGCCAGGAGCCAGGATCTCCCCCGATGATCTGACGCTGTCCGGATTTCACGTCCATCACTTCCAGCAAACTGCCAATATAACTTTGGTAAGGGACCAGATCGTCCGGGGCGGTACCCATGATCCTCACATTGCTGAAAATGGCCTCCTCCATCACCTCTTTGTTGTGTGAGCAGACAAAGAGTCCGGCTTCCAGCTTCCCATCCAGGTTCAGTTCCAGGCTTTGTTTTGCGTACAGCTCCCCCTGATGTGCCACAGAAACCGTAAACAGCTTGCCCTTTTTCTCAAGCTGCAACACATCAGGTCCCCGGATATCAAATTTCAGCTCCTCCATGTCTACGCCAGGAGCTTTGCGGTATTGAAGGGAGGTCAGCCCGTCGCCGTGTACCACACAGCTCATATGGCTTGCACCGGACGAGAGTCCGCCCCGAATCATCAATCCGGCTTTGCGATGCGGATCAGTTCCTTCCCCCAGGAAAGATAGCTGCGCCTGGATGATGAAATCACCTTCCATCTTTTTCCAGAGGAAGGAAAAACTATCTTCTCCAAACCAGATATTTTCGCCCGAGCCACTGATTCTGTATTCTTGTCCGGGTTCACTATAAAGAACGGATCCTTTCAGGGGGGGGGATCCAAGGTCAGTGAATCCCTCAAAAAATCCAGCAGCCGGTCCACGGAACTGTGCCAAAGAAGCGGGTTGTAAGGTCATAAAAACGGAGATTGCTATTACAAGTTTCTTCATCATAATTTCAGGCATTAAGCAAGAGATTCAGGAACTGCTACCTTGTACGTGATTCCCACGGTGCTCGCCCTGTAAAACTGTAAAAGTTTATTGTCTTTGAATGAAAAGATAGAGGGTATGACAATGCTTCGCCCAAAGGCCTCAGCCAGGACGGGAATACTTTGTTCCCTCTCCCAGTCCAGGATCGATTTTATAGCATCTTTCTTTACCCTTTTCTGTACACTTTCCTTTATCTCCAGGGACTCTCCAAAATAATTTTCCAATTCGTGGTTGAATGCTTCCAGGGCCTCTTTCTCACCCACCATCTCACCTTCATACTCATCGGTGCCAAAGTGAAGGTTCAGGTCCACCTCTTCGACCCCATAGGTATTTTGAAGGATTCGAAAGAATAGGCCCAGCTCCTTTTCGGCAGGAATCTCCAGCAAGGGAGCTGTAAACTGGAAGGAGAGCACAAAAGCCAGGTACTGGTCCGCATCCAGGTTTCCGTGTTTGGCTTCCAGAAGTCCCGTATTCAAATAATGCAGGAAATTCTTTATAAATGAATCCTTTTTTGTGGGAGAGAAGTATTGTTCCAGGGGAGGTTTCGTTCCCGGAGCATTTTCACACGCATTTATTATCTCTTCAATGGAGACCGTTCGCATCTTTTGCTCGGGACGTTGTTCGGGCTGAATGGAGAAACGCATCACGAAAACCAGGGTTAATTCCTCTAAAATAGCGATTTTTTCATAGCATTCTCATTCAGGTACCGGGCAAATGGATGTTTGCATTCAGGACTGAGGCGAATGATCCTTTTGAAAAACCATGATGTAGGGCTGTTGATTGTCTTCATAATTGCGGGCAAAACTAATCAGCGTAAAACCGCAATCAATGATTTCAGAAATCTGCCTCTCGACGGTGAATCCATTCCATCCATACTTTTCCTTGAGCTCCAGACCATATTCGTAATCCTGTTCCGGATTAATTACATATAGAAAGCCTCCCTCCCTCAAGCTTGATCTGAGATCGGTGATAAAAATTCGGGGTTCTTTCAGGTACTGGAAGGTCCAGAGCATCAGGATTCTGTCGAACTCAATATTGGGCAGCCCGGATTCCCAGTGGGTTCCATTCACAGCAAAGAAGCGGCAGGAAAATGGTTTCCCGAGGATGCCCTCATAATACTTCACTTCTTCATCCACTGCAGCCTGATTACATACCGAGGAGTCTATGTCCTGAACAAAGAAGGTTAGATCGTCATGAAACATCCCCAGCATGGCTTCCAGGTATCCGTTCCCGGCACCTATATCTGCTACAATCTCCCCTCTTCGGAATGATATAGTATCCAGGCATTTATCTGAAAGTAGCTGCATTACTTCATCCACGGTTTCAAACCTGGGGTAACCCTCGGTGGGCTGCATGGATAGTTCGTCGTTCCTGCTGCATGAAAACAAGAAGCATAGTAGCGCCATGAATGTTGTCAAAATGGATTTTGTCCGAAACATGGAGGAAAAAATTGGAATTTGCAGTTAAAAGTACGAATTCCGGGATAGTTGCGCAATAAGGAAGGGGAAGTAAGGGCAAGCTCACGGGGTACCAACTGCCTTGCCCGGAAAGAACATATACCCTGTGTACTTGTCTCTTTACTATACCTATCTTAAAACTCAACAAAATGAAGCACACAAAAACTTATGCCGGCTTGCTGGCACTTTTATCTTTCATTATTATGACCGGTAGTTGCACACAGGGCCCCTTGGATGCGACCACCGAAATTGAGGATGCCAATAAGGCATTTATGGAGGTACGTAAATCCGGAGATGCCCTAGCCATGTCCATGTTGTATACCATCGATGCAAGAATTCTCCCCTCAAATGGCACTGTAATTATTGGCAGAGAGGCTATTCAAGAGTACTGGAGTGATGGCATGGATCAGGAGTCTTCGGAGCTTAAGCTGGAAACATTAAGTGCCATAAGTATTGAAGACATGGCCATCGAGGAGGGAACATACAAAGTGTATGTGGGAGAACAGGTCGTGGATGAAGGCAAATACATGGTGACCTGGAAGAAGGAAGGAGGACAATGGAAACTCCATCAAGATATTTGGAATTCTGATTTACCCATGGCTCAGGCCAGGGCTTCACAGGATGAAACTGTATGGGTCGTCTGGAACAGGGTCAAAGCCGATAAGGTAAAGCAGTTTGAGGAATTTAATTTCAACTATCTGGAGCCGGCCATAGCAAAACACTCTCCCCGGACGAGGAACACTGTAAGGTCCCTAAGACCCAAAGAAGCCAATGAGGACGGAACCTTTACTTACTTCTACCTGATGGATCCGGGCGATAGTCCGGATGGATATGGAATGGCCACGTTCCTGACAGCTGAATACGGGAAAGAGAAGAGCGATGAATACATGGAAATGTTCAGAGATTGCCTGGTGGATGGAAAGCAGGAGTGGGTAGTGACAGAGCAAACAAGTTGGTGAGGCACTAAATCTTCAGTTTGATCTTAAGCCTTCCAAGCAATCCCGTGAGCTGGATGATCAGGATGGCAAAGAGAATGGATTTCAGGATCCCGATGCCACCTGTGGTCAATGTTTCCGGCAGGGAGATG
>SPBY01000028.1 GCA_004525825.1 Bacteroidia bacterium | reverse complement strand
TCCACCCCTTGCTCCAGTGGGTGCCGATGATTCCCACTTGCTCAGCTGAAGGAGGGGCCCACTGGGTGGCAGCCTGGCTCATATGAAAACCATCCACGGTAATGTAGTTCCTGCCCGGGGCATCCGGGTAAAAACAACTTTCACGCACATGAACCTCCACCAGTTCTATGTTTGGATCCGAGGAATGAAAATTGGCCCAGAGGGTGGTTTGCTCGTCATCACACTCGGCATACCAGGTATAAAGAGCAGCATCTGGATCCAGTGCCCGTTCATTGGCTACGGGATCCATGACCCCCTCCACGGTCTCTGTTTCATATAGTGATTTTCCGTTCAGATATACCTCGCCGGTGTGGTTCCAGCCTCCATCCACCAGCCAGTCGCCTGCTATATTTGTTTCAAAGGGATTGTGATCTCCAAACAGGGAGTTGGGAAGGATCACCTTCCAGACTCCTCCGCCAAGGGACTCCCATCCGCTAACCACCTCGGAACCTTTGATCTCTACCTGCTCCCCATCGGCTGCCTGGTATACAATGCGCTTTGTGTCCGAAGTCCCTCCAAAAAGAGGATTTACGCGCTCCCGGTAGATCCCTTCATGAACCGTAACCTGGTCTCCCGGCCGGGCCACTTCTGCCGCCTTTGAAATGGTCCTGAATGGACTCCCGGAGGAACCCCTGTTCTGATCATCCCCTTCCGGGGATACATGGTATTCATGTGCACATGAGGCAGTCAGGATCATAATGAAAACAGCTGCCAGGACGTTGTATGGTTTCATATCAGTAAAAGTTATATCCCAGAATTTCCTTTTGGGACAGACTTGGATAGCAATTTACGTAAAATTGGGCGACCCTCTTTAATCCCCAGGATTTTGTAAATTGTTGCACCATGTTACTGGAAGCACCTTATAGGCTTTTCCTGTTCATTGCTCTTGTGGGCCCTCTGGCTCTCTGGCAGGACCTCCATGCCCAGGACATCGATTCTTTGCTTAACAACAAGCGTGTATATAACTCTGTGAGCATCGGTGAACTTCCCGAGCCCAAAATTGACGGAGTGCTGAACGATGAGATTTGGTCCCTCGGAACATGGAAGGGCGATTTTATCCAGCAGTTCCCAAATAGTGGAAGTCCGGCCACGGAACAGTCCTTTTTCAAGATCTTGTATGACCGTTCCAATCTTTATATAGCCCTGATCTGTCGGGATAGTGAGCCAGATAAGATCGTAGATAAACTGGGCCGAAGGGATTCCCGGGCCGGGGATATCGCTGGTATTGCCCTGGATTCCTACTTCGATAAAAGAACCGCATTTGAATTCAGCATCACAGTGGCCGGACAGAAGATGGATGTCAAGCACCTGGGTGACTGGGATTTTGATTTTAACTGGAATGCCATATGGGATGGTGCCACTACCCGAACCGATACCGGCTGGATTGCTGAAATCAAGCTTCCATTCAGCCAGATCCGGTATGCCAATGAGGCAGAACATGTCTGGGGATTGCATTTTTACCGGGTGCTCGCCAGGAAACAGGAGGCCAGCAGCTGGGATCCTATACCCAGGGAAGCACCGGCCACCGTTTACCTCTTCGGAGAGTTGAAAGGAATAAAGGATATTCGCACCTCGCGCCAGGTGGAGTTCCTGCCATATGGCCTGGCCTCTGCATCCTATACACCTGGATTCACCAACGAACATCCATTTGACTTCAACGCAGGATTGGATGCCAAAGTGGGAATCAGCAGCGACTTCACGCTCGACCTCTCTGTGAATCCCGATTATGGCCAGGTGGAGGCCGATCCTTCGGTGTTGAACCTCACCACCTTTGAAACTTTTTTCGAAGAAAAAAGACCCTTCTTCCTGGAGGGAAACGATGTGTTTGATTTTGATATGGATGGCGACATTCCTTATTACTCCAGGAGGATCGGAAGCGCGCCATCATTTTCGAATCCCTATACCCATTTGACGGTATCGGATATTCCCAACCAGACCACCATCCTTGGGGCCGCCAAATTGACCGGGAAAAGCAAGAAAGGCCTTTCATTGGGATTGGTCAATGGACTAACAGCAGGGGCATCGGGGGTGGCCATTGATGAAAGTGGGACGGAACAGGAGATAGAGGTCTCCCCCTTAAGCAACTACATGGCTACACGGATTAAGAAAGATTTTCAAGGTGGAAATACCATCCTGGGTGGAGTGTTCAGCATGGTCAACAGGATCTCTCCCGATTCCACCAGTAGCCAGTTGCTTCCCACCAGCGCCATAAGTGGGGGGCTCGATCTGCTTCATTACTGGCAAAACAGGAATTACTATTTGCAGGTCAAGTCCATTGCCAGCCAGTTAAATGGCTCCCCGGAAGCCATCCTGATAAAGCAACTGTCACAAAGCCACCGCTACCATAGGCCCGATGCGGATTATTTGGAATTGGATGACACCCGGGAGAGCCTCGGGGGACACGGGGGACTAATCACAATCGGGAAGAAGGGCGGACAATGGAACTTCCTTGTGCAGGGACAGTACCGGAGTCCTGGCCTCAACCTCAACGATATGGGTTACCTCCGAAAATCGGATTTTCTGAGTCAGCGCATGGAGGGATCCTATGAAATGAATGTGCCGAAAAAATGGATCAGGAACTATTATCTGGGAC
The DNA here is from genome assembly GCA_004525825.1 of Bacteroidia bacterium. Taxonomy (GTDB): domain Bacteria; phylum Bacteroidota; class Bacteroidia; order Bacteroidales. The sequence continues at coordinate 11,210 of SPBY01000028.1, read as the reverse complement.
TCTTCCAGGAAGCGGAATGGAGTTTTGGGGCCGAAAACACCGGAAACCTGGTGGGACTAAATTTCCTGATCCGAAACAATGCCTTATGGAGTCTGAAAATCATTTCAAGTTATAATTTTTCGTCCCTCGATATCCGTGAGCTAAGAGGGGGACCGGCTCTGCGAAACGATCCCGTGTTCGAAGGGGGACTGAGTTTGGAATCTAATACTGCCAAAGACCTGTCAGCTACCCTGGAATACCAGTACTCAGCCCTGGGCATGCCTAATTCCATGGAAAACACAGGAATGCTGAGCCTCACCTGGCTTCCGGTAAAAAGATTGAAAATAAGCGGGACAGTAGGTTTGGATCAACGAAAATATCATCAGCAATATGTCTCCACCATACCGGGGAACACCTCCACTGAATATGTGGTAGGAAACATAGACAGGCACACCACCTCCTTCACCTTCCGGACCGAGCTTTATCTGACCCCGGAAATGTCTATTCAGTACTACGGAAGTCCTTACTATTCGGTGGGACAATACGATGAATTCAGGCGGGTGGACCAGAGTCAGGCCCGGGACATCAGCGACAGGCTGGAGATGTTGGATCTTACTTACGATCCGGCGGGTAACAGTTATTCATACGTCCACAACGGAGAAACCTTTCAGTTTGGGAATCCGGATTTCAGCTTCATGCAGTTTCGCTCCAACCTCGTATTCCGGTGGGAGTACAAGCTGGGGTCCACGCTCTATTTTGTTTGGGCACACGACCGTTCGGGATGGGAACCTGTCTATAATCCCATTGGAGATATAGCAGGGAATCTTTGGGGGATCAAAGGGAACCATGTATTCATGGTCAAGGCCAACTTCTGGTTCTCGCTATAGCTTCGAAACCTTACATTTTGTGCACGATCTCTACCGTATTGGTTTCCATCACCTTGAGACTGAAATTTCCTTCCGAAGTCTTCCCCGTGAAACGGATGTGTTTGACCATCTCATAGATCCCGGTTTTCCCATCCTTAAAGGTGAGTTCCACACTCACATAGTTGTTGGGATCACTGGCAGCAAGGTCATGTCGTACACTTATCCATGTTAAGTCAGCAAAATCTATCTCCTTCAGGGTCGATCCCTGATAGACCGGGAAATCAGAAGTATTGCAGGACGACGAGGATGAGGTAGTGGCATTGGTAAGAGTGGTAGACACTTTCTTCAGGTCGGTAATCTTTACGGTGACCTTCTGCTCCTGGGCAAAGGTCCCCATCACAAAGGCCATAAGCAATATAGCTGTCCAAAGGGTTCTCTGTTTCATGATATGTTCATTTTAGTTCCAATCACTCTGCAAATATAATCAATGAATGAAAGTTAGTGATAGATAACATCTGTTAAACAGACAGGTTTACGAACAAAGCTTTCATTTCGCGATCCCGTCCATCCAATTACGTATCAATTCCAGCACATCCGGGGAAATAATTTCTGCGATTTGCTCATATTCAACAAGGTGATCCGGTATCGGAGGTTTGGAAGAGGTGTTCTATCACATTCAACTTGGTTGTATAAGTGCCGTTTTCATCTTTATCAATCTGATAGGCCGTCTGAAGGCGCATTTGTTCGGTGACCTCCATGGTGCCCAGCCACAGGCCCAGGATGAGGAAGATTACTTTGTTCCCATTTTCTGCTCTGTTTCGCATTTTCAACAATCTGGATTTTCAATGATGGTGGCAATTCCCTGGCCAATGCCGATACACAGAGTTACCAGAGCATACCTGCCCTTTCTGCGTTGTAGTTCCCTGCCAGCAGTTAAAAGAAGCCTGGCCCCGGAGGCTCCAAGGGGATGACCCACCGAAATGGCACCCCCGTTGGGATTGACCCTCTGATCGTCAAAATCTAGCTTTAGTTCTTTCAGGCATCCCAGAACCTGCACCGCAAACGCTTCATTGATCTCGATGAGGTCCATGTCCTGAAGTGTGAGGCCGGCACGTGCAAGTGCTTTCAAGCTGGCAGGAACAGGGCCCAGGCCCATCAATCCTGGTTCCACGCCTGCCACCGCACTGCTCACAATTCTTGCCATTGGCTTCAGTTTAATCCTATCAGCTGCCTGCATATTTCCAATAAGTAAGCCTGCAGCTCCGTCATTCACTCCGGAAGCATTTCCCGCTGTGACTATGCCATCCTTATGAAGGGATGCCAGTTTGGATAATTTTTCCAGGCTTGTATCCGGACGTGGATGCTCATCAGAACTCACAAGCACCGGAGGCTGTTTTCTGTCTGCGCCGGGGACCTCTACCGGCAGGATCTCTCCCTCATAAAAACCTTCCTGACGTGCCTTTTCGTAGCGCATTTGTGTCTCATATGCGTAAAGGTCGCTTGCTTCCCGCGAGATCCCGAGACTTCGCCCAATGTTCTCTGCAGTCTCCGGCATGCTTTCAGAACCGAAAAGAGAAATAAGTTTCTGATTGGGGAAGCGCCAACCTATGGTTGAATCAGCCATGGGGGCTGCTCTGGCGAAAGCCTGTTCAGGTTTTGCCATGATCATGGGAGCACGGGTCATACTTTCCACCCCACCGGCAATAAAAAGATCACCTTCCTTGCATTTAATGCTGTTTGAGACTTGTACGGCTGCTGCAAGTCCGCTTCCACACAAACGATTCACCGTTATTCCACTCACTTTTACGGGCAAACCCGCAAGGAGCAAGGCATTCCGACCCACGTTCCTGGAATCTTCTCCTGCCTGATTGGAATCACCGATGACTACATCCTCAAGAACCTCCTCAATCCCGGGATGGCGCTGCACCAGTTCCCTGATGATCACAGCCATCATGTCATCGGGCCGCAAACGGGCCAGCACACCCCCGTAGCGGCCAAAGGGAGTACGAATACCATCAAGAATCCAGCTTTCTTTCATTTTTATATCAGCATATCATGTTTTGCAATTCTCTCAGGATGGCAAGTTCCTTATCGGTGGGAGCAGTCAAATTCTTCCAAACTTCAGTCATTTACCTTCAGTTTAAAATCTATATCAAGTGTTCGCATATCGCACACTTGTACTATATACGAGTCTTGTTTATCGTCACCAATGTCCGGAACCCTGTATAAGGAATCCACATAAGCTTTCTGAGAGCAAGAGGCAATGACAATCAGTAAAACTATTAGCTGCATGAATTTGAAAAGGTTCTTATTCATCCTATCATTATTTTATTTTCCCTGGATTCAATATTATGCTTTTTTTACTGATATTGCACAAGCTAAAACCTGTTTAAGATAATTTTGCTTATTCTTACGGAAGTAGATGAAAAACAGCTATTTCGATTTAATCGAACAAACCTACTATTTTCCCCAGGAAGGATTTGACCTGAGGGAAGGAAACCTGACCTTCCACGGTGTTTCTCTGAAACATCTCATTGACAAACATGGTACGCCTTTCCGGTTTATCTACCTGCCTAAAATTGGAGATCAGATCAAGAAAGCACGGAACCTCTTTAACCGGGCCATTAAAAAACATCAATACAGGGGTAACTATTTTTTCTGCTATTGCACCAAATGCAACCATTTCTATCATGTGATCAAGGAGGCTCTCAAGCACCGGGTCAACCTGGAAACTTCCTCTGAATTTGATATCGATCTGATCCTGAACCTGCACCAGAAAGGCAAACTGGATTCCGGGCGTTTGATCGTGCATAATGGGTTCAAGACAGAAGAGTACCTGCGTAAGATCCTCACTTTACGGGAGGCAGGATTTGTAAATTCCATCATTATCCTGGACAGTACAGAAGAATTGGATCGCCTGCTCAATCTAAATCCAAAGCATACAGTTAAGATCGGGCTTAGAATGGCCATTGATGAGGAAGCACAATCGGCCTACTACACTTCCAGGCTGGGCATTCCTCCCGGTGAGATCATCGAATTTTTCAAGAGCCGCATTCTTAATAATGAAAAGGTAGAGCTTAAAATGCTTCATTTTTTCGTGGATACGGGGATCAAGGATACCCTCTACTACTGGGGTGAGTTTCAAAAGGCCCTCAGGCTTTACGTGGAATTGAAGAAGGAAAGCAAGAACCTTACCGCCTTCAACCTGGGGGGAGGATTCCCGGTTCGGAATCACCTGGGCTTTGAATACAGTTACGAATACATGATTAACGAGATCATCTTGAACATCAAAGAAGCCTGTATGAGGGAAAATGTGATGGAGCCTGACATTTTCACCGAATTTGGCCGTTATACAGTGGGTGAAGCAGGGGCCATCATTTTCAAGGTACTGGAGCAGAAACAGCAGAACGACACCGAAACCTGGTACATCATCAACAACAGCCTGATGAATACCATCCCAGATGCCTGGTCCATCCATGAGAAGTTTATTTTGCTGCCGATCAATAAATGGAGCCATGAATACGGAAGGGTGAATATCGGGGGCATCAGCTGCGACCATTCGGATTATTATAATTCCGAAGACCTGAACCAGGAGGTTCTTCTTCCAAAATACAAGCCCGGGGACAAAGAACCGCTCTACCTGGGATTCTTTCACACCGGGGCCTACCAGGATTCCATCAGTGGCTACGGCGGGATCAAACACTGCCTGATCCCGGCTCCCAAGCATGTGATCATCGACCGGGATTCAAAGGGCAATATCATCGACCACGTGTACCGAGAAGAGCAATCGGTCAGCGAAATGTTCAACATACTGGGTTACAATGGATGATCTGAGAACCTTTGCAGGGATCGAAAGTGCATATGCTTCTTTTGACCGGGCAAAGATACTTCTGCAATCCATTCCTTACGACGGGACCAGTACCTGGGGGAAGGGAGCCGATGGTGGTTTTGAGGCCTTTCTGGATGCGGCAGAGAACATGGAGCTCTACGACATTGAAACCGATTCGGAAGTATACAGGCAGGGCATCCATTTGCTGGAAGAAATTTCTGAATCCTCCTCTCCCGAAGCGGTATACCAGGAGGTCTTACGGCGAACTCGGGAACTGCTTGAGCTTGGAAAGTTCCTAACATTTTTTGGGGGAGAACACTCCGTTAGTATCGGGATCATCGAGGCCTTCCGGAAGGTCTATCCGGACCTGACTGTATTGCAGCTGGATGCCCATACTGATCTGCGGGAGGAATATTTAGGCTCCCGCTACAACCACGCCTGTGCCCTGCACGCCGCCAGCAAGGAGACCAACCTGGTCCAGGTAGGGATCAGGAGCATGGATGAATCGGAGAAAGCATTTTTGAAACCCGACCAGTGTTTTTTCGCTCATGAAATTCTTGGGGACAGTACCTGGATGGAGCGCTCCATTGATTTGATGTCAGATCAGGTGTACCTGACCATCGATCTGGATGTGCTGGATCCTTCCATCATGCCCGCCACTGGAACTCCTGAACCAGGTGGCATGGAATGGTACCCTCTGCTACAATACCTCAAAAAGGTGTTCGAATCGAAAACAGTGGTGGGTTTTGATGTGGTGGAATTTGCCCCCATCTCTGGACTGAAGGCTCCGGGTTTTTTGGTGGCAAAACTCTACTATCAACTTCTATCTTACAAATTCTGTCTATAAAATTCCTAGGAAATGAATGATCGCAGAGGTCCCATTGGCGAATTCATGCTGAAGCATTTCAAGCATTTTAATTCCGCAGCTCTGGTAGATGCTGCCCGGGCTTACCAGGAACAGCTGAAGAAGGGAAATAAGATGATGGTGACCCTGGCAGGGGCCATGAGTACTGCCGAGCTTGGCAAGTCGCTTGCCGAGATGATCCGGCAGGACAAGGTACATATCATCTCCTGTACAGGTGCCAACCTGGAGGAGGATCTGATGAACCTGGTGGCCCACAATCATTATAAAAGGATTCCTGAGTACCGTGACCTGACTCCACAGCAGGAACGCGAACTAATGAACGGAGGAATGAACAGGGTTACGGATACCTGCATCCCCGAGGAGGAGGCTTTCAGGCGCCTTCAAAAGCATGTATTCAAATTATGGAAGAACGCCGAAACCCATTCGAAGCGCTATTTTCCCCATGAATACCTTTACCAGTTGCTTCTATCAGGTGAGCTGGAACAATACTATGAAATCGATCCCGCAGACAGCTGGATGCTGGCTGCAGCTGAAAAAAACCTTCCCATGGTGGTGCCGGGTTGGGAGGATTCTACCATGGGCAACATCTTCGCCTCTTACTGCATCAAAGGAGAGCTTCAGCCTGCTACTGTAAAATCGGGAATTGAATACATGGTATGGCTGGCCGACTGGTATACAGAAAATTCTTCTGATCGCGGAATTGGATTCTTCCAGATCGGTGGGGGCATTGCAGGTGATTTTCCCATATGCGTGGTTCCCATGCTTTACCAGGACATGGAGAGAACAGACACCCCTTTCTGGAGTTATTTCTGCCAGATTTCGGACTCAACCACCAGCTATGGTTCCTATTCCGGAGCGGTTCCCAATGAAAAAATTACCTGGGGGAAACTGGATGTGGATACCCCCAGGTTTATCATAGAATCGGATGCCACCATTGCAGCACCTCTGGTATTTGCATGGCTACTTAACTGGTAAATTACAATTACATTTCAGTTTATCAGTCTCTTAGAAATTTTTCTAAGTTTTACACTAATATTCTCATGCCGTTTTGTCAGCATGAGAATATTTTTTTGATGTCATTATGCCGCTATTTGTTTTGTGTCGAAAAACCGTCATCGCAATGAAGGGCCTAAGGGCCTGAAATGCTGTATATATGCAAATATAACTTTCCTCTGTCACCAAAATTGGCGCGTCGTTTGATCATTGAATGCCGAACCAAAAGACATCATAAAAAGCTTATATATGAATACAGATAAATTTACAATAAAAGCACAGGAAGCTGTTCAGCAGGCTCAACAAATCGCCCAGGAGCTCGAGCATCAATCCATTGAATGTACCCACCTGCTCAAGGGTATACTGCAGGTGGATGAGAACGTGTTTCCCTTTATTCTGAAGAAGCTATCCATGAATGGCGAGCAGGTGGAAAGCACCCTGAATCAGATGATCGCACAGCATCCGAAGGTTTCCGGAGCAGAATCCTATTTCTCCCGTGAGGCAGTGTCTGCACTTCACAAGGCGCAAGCCTCCCTGAAAGAACTGGGAGATGAATACATCGCCCTGGAGCATTTGCTTCTGGGTATTCTCAGATCGGGAAACCAGGTAAGCCGCATGCTGAAAGATGCGGGTATGAATGAAAAGGACCTGCTGGAATCTATCCGTGAACTTCACAAGGGAAAACAGGTGCATACCCGGTCTTCTGAAGAAACCTACCATGCCCTGGACAAATATGCAGTGCATCTGAATGAAAGAGCCGAATCGGGCAACCTGGATCCGGTCATCGGAAGAGATGAAGAGATCCGTAGGGTACTACAAATCCTCACTCGTCGCACAAAGAACAATCCCATCCTGGTGGGCGAACCGGGAGTGGGAAAGACGGCCATTGCTGAAGGGATTGCCCTCAGGATAGTGAATGGGGATGTGCCGGATGATCTCTTATCCAAGCAAATCTATTCCCTCGATATGGGGGCCCTGATTGCCGGGGCCAAGTACAAGGGAGAGTTTGAAGAACGCCTGAAAGCCGTGGTCAAGGAAGTGGTGGGATCCGAAGGTGAAATCGTATTGTTCATTGATGAGATACATACCCTGGTGGGTGCTGGCGGAGGAGGCGAAGGGGCCATGGACGCGGCCAACATCCTGAAGCCTGCTTTGGCCCGTGGAGAACTCAGGGCCATAGGGGCCACCACCCTCAATGAATACCAGAAATACTTTGAAAAAGACAAAGCGCTGGAAAGGCGTTTTCAGAAAGTCTTTATCGATGAACCGGGAGAGGAAGATGCCATCTCCATTCTGAGGGGCATCAAGGAAAAATACGAGAATTTCCACAAAATAAGAATCAGGGATGAGGCCATTATCTCTGCCGTACAACTTTCTATACGCTACATCACCGACCGTTTCCTTCCCGATAAGGCCATTGACCTGATTGATGAGTCGGCCTCCCACCTCAGGCTGGAAATGAATTCCAAACCGGTGTCCATCGATATCCTGGAAAGGAAGATCCAGCAATTGGAGATTGAAAAGGAAGCCGTTAAGCGGGAAAAAGATAAAACACGGGTGGAACAAATCTCCAGGCAGATTGCTGACCTGGAAGATGAACACAAACAGCTGATGGCCAACTGGGTGGATGAGAAAACCATTGTGGAAAAAATACAGAAGATCAAACAAGAGATCGAACAACTCCGCTACCAGGCCGAAAAAGCTGAAAGAGAAAGCGACCTGGGAACCGTGGCCGAAATACGTTATGGCCAGTTGCCAGCCGCAGAAGAGGCATTGGCATCCACCATTGCCAAGCTCCAGGACTATGAAAATCAGGGGCATCGGATGGTCAGAGAAGAGATTACCTCGGAGGACATTGCAGAGGTAGTTTCCAGTTGGACTGGCGTGCCGGTGAACCGGATGCTTCAAAGCGACAAGGAGAAACTTTTGCACATCGAAGAAGAACTCCAAAAGAGGGTCGTGGGCCAGGAGGAGGCCATTCAGGCGGTATCTGCGGCCATCCGGAGAAGCCGTACAGGTCTTTCCGATGAACAAAGGCCTATTGGATCCTTCTTGTTTCTTGGCACCACCGGCGTGGGTAAAACTGAGCTGGCCAGGGCCCTGGCCGAATACCTTTTTAATGATGAACGCCTGTTAACCCGCATCGATATGAGCGAATACCAGGAAAGGCATGCGGTTTCGAGACTGGTAGGGGCTCCTCCGGGCTATATAGGCTATGAGGAGGGTGGTCAGCTTACCGAGGCGGTCAGAAGAAAACCTTATTCAGTGATCCTGTTGGATGAAATTGAAAAGGCCCATCCCGATACCTTCAATATCCTGCTCCAGGTGCTGGAGGATGGCCGTCTTACCGATAACAAAGGCAGGTTGGCCAACTTCAAAAATACCATCATCATCATGACCTCCAACCTGGGCTCGGACATCCTTCAGGAGAATTTTTCAGAGGTGGCAGACGCAGAACTGGAACAGGTATTTGAAAAATCAAGGTCCCAGGTCTTCGAACTGCTGAAACGCAATCTGAGGCCCGAATTTTTGAACCGCATTGATGAACTGGTGATGTTCCGTCCGCTGACCATGGACGATGTGGAAGGGATTCTGCACATCCAGTTAAACCTGCTCAGGAAAAAGCTTGAGAAACAACAAATCACCTTTGAAGTGAGCGAGCAGTGCATTGCCTTCCTGAAGAAGGAAGGTTTTGACCTCCAGTTTGGAGCCCGGCCTCTGAAACGGCTGATCCAGAAAAAGATCCTCGATCAGCTATCCATCGCCATGCTGGAAGGGAAAGTGCAGCCCGGCTCCCATACACTCATCGATGTGGTGGATGGTCAGATTGTTTTTTCCAGCCAAGGGACCTGAGGAAGCTCCCGGACCTTGAAGGATCCCCCCTGACATCCATCCCCCACAACAGACAAAAACAGCCTGGAAAATCAGGCTGTGTTTGTTTTTTAGGGATTCTTCTTGACTTTGCGGAATAGTTTTGCAAAATTGTAGAACAGTATCCCATGAATCTAAACCATTTTTTACCAAAGCAAAACCACCAGCCATGCAAAAAGTCGACAGAAGAAGCTTCCTGAAAGCCACAGGTGCCGCCACGGCATTCACCATTGTTCCACGCTTTGTTCTTGGGGGACCAGGATATGTGGCTCCCAGTGATACAGTATATATTGCCGGAATCGGAGCAGGCGGAAAAGGAGAATCAGACCTTACCTCCTGTGCCGAAAGCCCGCATGCCAAAATATCCTTCCTCTGTGATGTAGACGACCGGATGGCTGCGACTTCCAGGAAGAACTTTCCCGATGCCGTTTACTACAAGGACTTCCGGAAATTGCTAGAAAAAGAACACAAACACATTGATGCGGTTACCGTCTCCACTCCCGATCATTGCCATGCAGTGGCTGCCATGGCAGCCATGCAGCTGGGCAAACATGTCTATGTGCAAAAACCCCTTACGCACAGCATTGGGGAGGCACGGGCCTTGACCGAAGCCGCCAAAAAATACCAGGTAGTTACCCAGATGGGGAACCAGGGAGCTTCCGAAGAGCCGGTTCGACGAATGAAGGAGATAGTGGATGCGGGACTGATCGGGGATGTGCATAAGGTATATGCCTGGACCGACCGTCCTGTATGGCCACAGGGCATTGCTGCCCCCAGCGGGAAGCATGAAATTCCTGAAGAACTGGATTGGAATCTCTGGCTGGGTCCTGCCCAGGCCATCGACTACCATCCGGCTTACCTGCCATTCAACTGGCGTGGCTGGTGGCGATTTGGCACCGGAGCCCTGGGCGATATGGGTTGTCATGTCATGGACCCTGTATTCCGCATCCTGCCCATTGATTATCCCACCGAAGTGGAGTGCAGTGCCACAGCAGCCTACGAGGGATTTTTCCAGGTAGCCAGGTATACTGAAAGCTGTCCATCCTCCTCCATTACTCACTTAAAATTCCCCCGTACCGACGGGAAGGGCATAGTGGAATTAACCTGGATGGATGGCGGTCTTCGTCCCCAGATGCCCGAGGAACTTCCTGCAAACCATGAAATGGCGCAATTGACCAATGGAGTAATCTTTGAAGGCAGCAAAGGAAAACTCATAGGAGACTATGGTAGTGAACCACTGCTACTGCCTCTGTCGCTGAACGAACAGATTGCCGGGGTACCTATGACCGAACTTAGGGTGCCGGAAGGACATTATGTGGCCTGGGTGGAAGCCTGCATGAAGGGATATGGGGAATCTGATCTGAGTTCCAAGTTTGAATACGCCGGGCCATTTACAGAAGCTGTATTGATGGGCAACCTGGCCATCCGAAGCTACCAGCTGGAGGTAAGTGAAGGAGGAGATTCCTCCTATCCTGGCAGAAAGAAGTTGCTTTGGGATGCCAAAAACATGAAGATCACCAATTTCGATCCGGCCAATGAATTTGTCATGCGCAAGTACAGGGAGGGCTGGAGTCTATAAAGTCGTTGCAGGACTCTACTAAGCCGACAACTATTTCTCTATGGCCTTGGTAAGCGAGAATACGCTAGCCTTTTTCCGGTTCAATCCTGCGACCACCAGGGGAGTATCGCCTTCCATAAAGAGCAGGGAACCTACCATTCCATGGAGCATGAATCCGGTTTGGGACGAAGATTGTAAATCACTTAAGGGCTTGCCATTCTTACTCATTAGCAGAATCCCTTTGTTGGC
>SPBY01000576.1 GCA_004525825.1 Bacteroidia bacterium | reverse complement strand
GATCGAAATAGACGATCCCACACAACCGTCCAGTGCCCATTTCACCGATGCGGCTGTGATGAAAGCACTCGGACTTACCGACAATGTGCCTTATGAATCTGAATACAGGTTTGATGCCTACATCCAGATGGAAATCTCCAATTACAAGAAGAATGGAGATCTGGACGATCAGATGTATTATGATAACTATGTCAACAAGACAAAGGCCGATTATGCCATGGTGTTTAAGGATGGCAACGACAAATCGACCATCATCTTCGATACAAAAAACAGTGCCATGCTGATTCTGACCGACAGTGACGGAAATAAGACCGGCTTTGCCACCTCCCTCGATCCTGAAGCCTTGGCCGAAAGGGCCAAAGAATATGAAGAGAAGAAAGGTCAGGAGGTGTCAGACCTGGATGCCTATAACATAAAGAAAACAGGAAAGAGCAAAGACATCCTGGGATACAAGTGCGACGAGTACCTGATGGAGGATGAATCGTCCGAGATCCACATGTGGGCGTCCGAAAAACTGGGCAAAGAAATGCGCAAAGAGTGGCTTAATAACGCCCAAACCTTTGGGGCCATGTTCATGCACGCCAATGCACTCTACGGCATGGTTCTGGAACATGATATGATGGACAAGGAAAATGGGAAAAAGACCATCATGCTGGTCACCAAGATCGACCTGAACTACAGTCATTCGCTGGCCACAGGCGGATATGCCGTGATGTCCCTGCGACAGAAAACCGAAGAAGAGAAGGCGGAGTAATGGATTTCCGGTCCCTGTTGTTGAACTTCCCTTCGGGGGTCGAAAAAGATCTTTACATCAGGGAGGTGATCGGGACCCAGGGTCAATTCGGATCTCTTCTTGAACTGGCCTTGCATGATAAGGATCCCGTGGCGTGGCGTGCCAGCTGGGTGCTGGACGGAAGCGATGAGCAGCAAGCCGGACTTGCCATCCCCCACATCAGTAAGATTGTCCGGTCCCTGCCCGCCCTGGAATCCAAAGGTTCACTTCGCTCCCTGCTCAGGCTGCTGTGCCGTTATGACATCCCTGAAGAAGATCAGGGATTGCTCATCGATCTCTGCTTCAGCTACCTGACTTCAGAACTCTACCCGCTGGCTGTGAAGGTCCACGCCATGCAGATCGTTTACAATCATGTACTTATTTACCCCGAACTGAAGGATGAACTGGCGACTGTCCTGGAGGACCAGATGGAGAATAACAGCGTCGGATTCCTGGCACGAGCAAGACGGCTGATTAAACAAATGGAAAAGTTGTAATTTCGCGGGAGTGGAGATTTACTTTATATTATACAAACCTGCCGTACCCGGGAACGTTGGGGCCGCTGCCAGGGCAATTAAAACCATGGGGTTCAGTCACCTGAGGCTCATCGATCCCTGCGACCACCTGTGCGAAGAAGCCTTGATGCTGGCCCACGGTTCGCACGATATCCTTCAGTCAGCAGAACTGTTCAGCGATTTTGAATCAGCCGTGGCTGACCTGGACCTGGTGGTCTGTACCACTGCCAAAGGGCGAACCGCCAAACACGATTACCACAGCAGCAGGAATCTTATGGGATTGCTCAGCAACAAAAAAGAGCAGCTGGGAAAGGTGGGTATCCTGTTCGGAACCGAGGAGAGCGGACTGCCCAATCAGCTGATTCTGAAATCGGACATGGCCATGAGCATTCCCATGGCCGGAAGCTATCCTTCCCTCAACCTGGCCCAGTCGGTGATGGTGACTGCCTATGAACTCTCCCCACTGAAACACATGGAAAAACCGGGGGAGATTCTGGCAAAATCGTGGGAAGGCTTTGGCACCCTCAAAAAACAAACTAAGCAGCTGCTTATTGATGCAGGCATTCCCGAGGGCACTCCCCTTTTCCACCGAATACTTGAGCGGCTGGCCACCGTAGATGCCAATGACATCCCCCTCTTACTGTCGGTACTATCACGCATTCAAAAAACATATTAATATGGGTTCGCTCCACATCCTGCTCGTAAGCAATGGAAAGATACCCACTCCAAAATACGGCGGAATCTCCAGGGTAATATGGTATTTGGGAAAAGAGTTGACTCAAATGGGGCACCGCATCACCTACCTGGTGGATAAGGGTTCGGTATGCGATTTTGCCAGGGTGCTTCCTCTGGATCCTTCCACACCCCTGGCCAGACAGATCCCCGGGGATGTGGACCTGGTCCATACACAAATGCCGATCCCGGAGCCCCTTCCAAAACCCTACATGATCACCATTCATGGTAATACAAGAGATCAAGGGGAGTTTGACCTCAACACATCCTTTGTCTCCCGCGACCATGCTGCCCGATTTGGAAGCGAAGTGTTTGTCTACAATGGGCTTGGACTGGAAGAGTACGGCAAACCACAACTTGACAGGCCCCGCGACTACATTCATTTCCTGGGGAAAGCAGCCTGGCAGATCAAAAACCTGAAAGGCAGTATCCGTATTGCCAGGGCAGCCGGACTCCCCTTAAGGGTGCTGGGCGGGTACCGTGTGAACCTGAAAATGGGAGTGCGGATCACCCTTGATCCCCGAGTCCGGTTCGAGGGAATGGTGGGAGGGGAACAAAAGAACCGCCTGATCAATGGTTCCTTAGCACTTCTGTTCCCGGTCCGGTGGAACGAACCCTTTGGACTGGCTGTGACCGAAAGTCTCTACTTTGGCTGTCCGGTTTTCGGAACCCCCTACGGATCTCTTCCTGAACTGGTCCGCCCCGAATTCGGGTTCCTGAGCAACAAGGAGCCGGAACTGGTGGATGCCCTCGGCCATGTGGACGAGTACGACCG
>SPBY01000133.1 GCA_004525825.1 Bacteroidia bacterium | reverse complement strand
TGCCAGGCTTGATCTTAGCCAGGCAAGCGTGATCGGCCTGAACTGCACAGTGGGTCCCAAACCCATGCTTGATTTTGTGGAGCAGATTCGTGGGATTTCATCCAAGCCCCTGTGTATCATGCCCAATGCGGGCCGTCCCCAGTATACAGATGGTCGAATGATCTACATGAGTACCCCGGAATATTTTTCTGTATATACCAGGCGTTTCATCGACAAAGGCGTAAGGATGATGGGGGGATGCTGCGGAACCACCCCCGACCACATTGCAAAAATGGCTAATTCGCTGGCCATGAAGCAAACCCGCATCCAGCACTCCATCAATATCGGGGTAAAACCGGTCACTGAGGAGCCGCTTCCCGATCCCGTACCTGCGGCTGAGAAATCAAGACTCGCAGAGAAGCTCCATGCGGGCAAACAGGTGGTGCTGGTGGAAATGGTACCTCCCAGGAGCATCGATATTACCTTACCATTGGAAGGTGCCAAATTGCTGAAAGAGCACGGGGTGGATGCCATCAATATTCCGGACGGTCCCCGGGCCTCAGCACGGATGACCGGGTTGGCACTGTCTGTGTTGCTGCGAAACCAGGTGGATATTGAGACGGTACTGCACTATACCTGCCGCGACCGTAACCTGCTGGGCATGCAATCCGACTTGCTGGGGGCCGCGGCCATGGGAGTGCGGAACATCCTGGCCATTACGGGCGATCCGCCCATGATTGGCGATTATCCACAGGCTACCGCGGTATTTGATATTGATTCCATCGGTTTGGTGCATCTGATTGATAACCTGAATCACGGCATCGATATGGGGGAGAAACGTATTGGCGATCCAACCTCCTTTTTTACCGGGGTGGGCATGGATCCCAACAGTGTGAATCCGGAAAATGAAATTCACCGCCTGCAATTGAAGAAGGAGGCGGGCGCAGAGTATGTGATTACCCAACCGGTTTTTGATGTGGAATCCCTGGAAGCCTTCCTGGAGAAAGCGGATATGGGCGATATGTTCCTGGTGGCAGGAATCTGGCCCCTGGTAAGTTTGCGGAATGCCGAATTCATGAAGAATGAGGTACCCGGGGTCTTCGTACCCGATAGTATAATCAAAAGGATGGCGGCCTTTGAGACCAAGGAGGACCAGCTGAAAGCTGGAATTGAGATCGCGCAGGCCATGGTGGACAGGGTGCTGGGCTTTGTGCAGGGGATCCAGGTGAGTGCCCCCTTTGGCAGATACAAACTGGCCGTGGAGGTGGCAGAGGCTGTTCTGAATGCTGAATAAATAAACCTATTATAAAACTGACCTATGAAGACTCTTACCTGCATGACTGTTGTGATGCTTTTTGGCTTTGGTTTTTTGAAGGCCCAATTGCATCCCGATTACGAAAACCCCGGTGTATTTGAACGCAATCAGGAAGCACCCCACGCTACATTAATGCCTTATCCGTCCATGGAAAAGGCAGTGGAGGGGATGCGGCTTTCATCCCCTTTCCATCTTTCGCTGAATGGAGAGTGGCAGTTCCACTGGGCAGAGAATCCTGGGGTGGCACCGGGTGAATTCTATGAGCCTCGCTTTGACAGGAGTGAATGGGCATCCATAGAAGTTCCCTCCAACTGGCAAATGGAAGGCTTTGGTTATCCCTTATTCAGAAACATCGGTCTGCCCCATCCCCTGGATCCACCTCATGTTCCCAAAGATTTCAATCCTACCGGTTCCTACTTCCGCAGCTTTGAACTTCCTGAGGAGTGGAAGGAAGGGCAGGTCTTTCTCCATTTCGAAGGGGTCCATTCTGCCTCTTACGTCTGGGTGAATGGAAAAGAGGTGGGCTACAACCAGGGAGGCATGGAGCCCGCCGAATATAACATTACATCCTTTCTGAAAAAGGGAAACAATACCATTGGAGTCAGGGTGTTGAGGTATAGTGATGGAGCCTATTTGGAAGACCAGGATACCTGGCGCCTGTCGGGGATCTACCGGAATGTCTACCTGATATCCACACCGACGGAGCACATCCGCGATTTTTACGTGACCACCGACCTGGATGGTTCTTATGAGGACGCCGACCTGGTGGTGACTGCCTGGGTGAAGAACTACGGGCAAAAGAAAGCTGCTTCCTCTGAAGTCCGTTTTACCCTTTTTGATCAGCAGGGTAGGGAGGTAAGCGGGGCTAAGGCTGTGGTCCCTGCAGGAGTTGTGAAGCTGGGAGAAGAGTTGGCCGTGAAGCACTCCATGAAGATCAGCAAACCCGATCTGTGGTCAGCGGAGTACCCCCATCTCTATACCCTGACCATGGAGTTGCTCTCCGGTGCTGAGGTTCTGGAGGTGTTGAGTACACGGGTGGGATTCCGGGAGGTGGAGGTGATTGATCAGGCCATCTGTATAAATGGTGTTCCCATCAAGTTCAATGGGGTCAACAGCCACATGTTGCATCCCGAAACGGGCCATAAAATGGATGTGGAGACCATTCGAAAGGATTTTCATCTGATGAAGCAGTTCAACATCAACTGCGTGAGAACCAGCCACTATCCGCCCAATGTGGAGTACCTGGAGCTGGCAGATGAACTGGGTATCTACATCGTGGACGAGACCGGCGATGAGGCACATGCTTACACGCAATTATCAGGAATGCCTGAGTGGAGGGAACAGTACCTCGACCGCATGCGTAAGATGGTCTACCGCGACCGCAACCACCCGTCGGTGGTGATCTGGAGTGCTGGCAACGAGAGCGGACCGGGCGACAATATATGTGCACTGATTGCCGGGGGGAAGGAGATCGATCCCAGTCGTCCCGCCTGGTTGTACGGTGGAAACCGGGACGAGGATCCTCTCACTAATCCCATCCGATGTGAGGATGTGGTGGGGCCCAGGTACCTGCAACCCTACATACTGGAGCAGCGTTTTGGGAAATCGGACGATCCGAGACCCTCTTTTATGGACGAGTATATTGCGGCTACCGGGAACAGTCTCGGGGGATTGGACGAATACTGGGATCTGATCTACAAATATCGCCGCTTGACCGGAGGGGCCATCTGGGACTGGATGAGTCCGGGGATTACCATGCCGGTAATAAGCACTCCTGATGAATCTGCTCAGGGGATCAAATGCGTATTTATCAATAAAGCACACCTGGTGCCCGGGGAAGACGGAAAGGCACTCTACCTGAGCGGTCACGACGACTGGCTGGAGATATACAGGGATCCCTTACTCGATATTCGTGGAACAGAACTGACCCTCTCCTTTCATGTAAAACCGGAGGCGTATAACGGCTTTGCCAGCTACCTGACCAAGGGCGATTACCAGTTTGGGATCGTCCAGTCCGATGAGGATCACCTGGATTTTTACCTGAATACAGGGAGGAAGCTTACCATTAGCGGGGAACTGCCCGAGGATTGGGAACAGCGATGGCACCATGTGGTGGCTAGCTATGACGGGGCAAAGATGGAGTTGTATGTGGATGGGACCTTGCTGGCTACGCAGCCGTGTTGGGGGAACATTGTCAATGCTCCCTACCAGGTGATCCTGGGGAAGAGTGCCGAGCTGAGGGATGGTCACCAGGGTTACCTGTGTAACGCCACCCTGGACCGGGTGCGGATCTTCGATTCGGTGGTGTCAGTAGAAAAGCTGGCAGACAACGACGAGTCCCTGAGGAGCTCCTCCCGGCTCTGGCTGGATTTTGAAAGCTCAGAGGAGGAAGGAACTTACTATTCCATTGGGATCCCTGGCCGGACTTACGGGGTGGTGTGGCCCGACCGTACCATACAGCCCGAGCTATGGCAGTTGAAGAAATCGCCTCAGCCGGTGAAGTTTGACGCGACGGTGCTGGAGGAAGGGCGCATTAAGATCACTAACCGCCATCATTTCAGGAACCTGGAGGAACTTGATTTCAGATGGGAGCTGACAGCCAACGGGGTGGTGCAGCAAAAAGGAACCTTTGAATTAGCCCTGGCTCCTGGGGGGGCAGAGGAGGTAACAATACCCTATAACATGGATGAACTACCTGCTGGTAAGCTATGTCACCTGTTGGTTAGCTGCGCCACAGGAAAGGATATGCCCTGGGCTCCCAGGGGTCATGAGGTGGCCTGGGAACAGTTTGAGTTTCCTGTACAAAAAAATACTCCCGAAGAGGAGCCTGTCTATCCCAACTTTGTATTGTCCGAAGATGAAGGATCGGTGGAAGTGAAAGGGGACGGATTTGTCTATACTTTCGATAAACAGGAGGGAATCCTGTCTTCCATTCTTCTGGGTGGCAAAGAGATCCTCCGCAAAGGGCCTTTTCTGAATGTATGGAGGGCCCCGCTGGCCAATGACCTGGATTCCTGGAATTTCTGGCGAACCGAAATGGGGCATGTGACTGAAGGAATGGGAAGGGAGACTGCCAACGGCTGGCGTTCCGTCGGACTGGATCGCCTGGAGCAGGTGGTGGATCATTTTGATGCCAGTGCAGACGTGCAGGCAGCTCGAGTGCATGTGGAAGCCACTCTTCATGCCATGAACTACACCACCGGATTCAAAGTGTTCTATGACTATACCATTTACGGAAACGGGAAAATCCAGGTAGACACCAGGATCTCCTCATGGGGTAATATAACCAAGTGGATCCCCAAAGTGGGTCTTCAAATGGAACTGCCTGGCGAATTCCAGCAGATGGAGTGGTTTGGAAGAGGTCCCTTTGAGACCTATCCAGACCGGAAAACCGGGGCAAAAACAGGTATTTACAAGACTACTGTTGAGGAGGCCTATGTTCCCTACATTATCCCCCAGGATTACGGGAACCGTACCGATGTGCACTGGTTCAGCCTGACCAACGGGGAGGGGACCGGACTTCATATTTCTGCTCCCGCGACCTTTCATGCCAGCGCACAGAAATATACCACTGACAACCTGGACCGGGCTCACTATCCCTTCCAGCTGAATGAAGAGGACGTGGTTACCCTGAATCTCGATCACCAGGTCACCGGTGTGGGAGGAACAGCCAATTCGGTATTGAATCCCTACCGGGTGACTCCCGGAGATTTTGAGTTTTCATTCACCCTGAAACCGCTTCGCAATTAAAACCTCAGTGGCAGGGGTGTAAAATACAAAGAGGGTCCTGAATGTTCAGAACCCTCTTGAAAAAGACCTTGTTCTTTTAGCTATAACAAGGTATTAATCTTGGGCATAAAGATGATCAGGTAGGTAAAAAAGGAAATTCCAGTGGTGAATGCCACTAAAACAGTCCCCATGGCTCTGATCCTGATCCCTTGATCCAATGAGATAGACTGGTCATAAATGGTAAGCAGGTTGGCGGCACTTCTGTACATTCCCATGGTCAGAAGGGCCAGAGACAGGATGCTTACAATGGTCCATTGTAAAATATTCAGCTTTAAGAAAATACCGGCTGTAATAACGGCTACAGTAAAGAGCAGTGGAAGTATTATTCCGCCATCGTCGGCGAAAATTTTCCTTAATCCAATGTTATGGCTGGCGCACTTTTTTACCATGGTTTCCTACAGATTATGTGACCAAAGTTAATAATTGTTCCGTGAAAACCTAATATTCGGTGACGAAAATTCTATTTTGACTATTTTTCTTTTGGAAAATTTACCATGAAATGGCTTTCTTGTGCCTCAGTCCTTTGGCAAATGAAAAACGTTCCTCCCGATGGTCCTCCTCGTGAGCTTCGTTATTTGTTCTTATCCACCTGCCTGGAATATTTTTTAATGTATTTCTGATGCATCAGGTGGGCTTCGAACTTGTTAATGCTTTTGGCCCCACCCAGGAATTCAGCTTCGATAAAAGCCCTGCACGCCTTTTCCAGTACCTGACACACCACAAAGGCCTCATCCAGGTCACGACCCACACATACTGCTCCATGGTTGGCCATCAATGCAGCGTTGCGTCCCTTCAGTGCCTTAACAGTGTTTTTGGAAATCTTCCTGGTGGAGGGAAGGGCATAATCCGCCACCCTTACACTGGGTCCGATAATCTGAGCCATGTCGTCCAGGATCGGGGGCACTTCCCTGTGGGCGGTGGCTACGGTGGAGGCATTCATCTGGTGGGTATGGATCACAGCGTGCACCTTCTTTCGTGTCCGGTAAATCTCGCAATGAAGCTCCTTTTCCGAGGAGGGTTTTACTGGTCCCTTATATTCTGAGCTGTGATAGTTGACCAGCACAATATCCTCAGGTTCAAGATCTTCATAGCTACGGCCGCTGGGAGTGATAAGCATATAAGTGTCATCGACCCGGAGGCTTATATTTCCCCAGGTACGGACCACCAGTCCCTCCTTCATCAGCCGCAGTCCGCCCTCAATTACCTGTCTTCGCTTATGCTCAAGTTTTTCTTTTTTTTGATCGATCTCATCAACATCGTGGTAGTTACTCTTGGCAAATCCAGGGTGCTTATCGGGTTTCATGGCAAGGAATCAGGTTTAGAACTTGAGTTAGCGGTTCCACAGGGATCAGGTCTTTATAGGTACGAATGTAACGATTCATCATTCCTGAACAAAATGGAGAAGGAAACATTTCTGGTGAGGGAAAGGGAATCGGTAAATGAAACACTTCTTCCGGAGCAGGATGGGAAGATAATTGCTACATTAGATCAGTATATTCCACCCAAAAACTAGACTCATGAAAAAGCTTATTTTCGCTTGCCTCACCATCCTGGCATTCATGCATGCAGGAATGCAGGCACAGAACTTCGACGGACTGGACAACAATCTCTCAAACCTTTACAGGACTTCCGATGCTCAAACCCGCAGCATCTCCCCGGAGAATTTCACGGGTGAAAAAGGAAAGGGCGGAATGGCGAAACTGGGCGAAGGAGCTGCTTCCCACGAGGCCAGGGAGCTGGGTCAGGGATATAAGGTAAGTCCCTATGTAATCATTCAGCCCGGCGAGACCTTTACCATGGCGGAGATAGAGGGTCCGGGCTGCATTCAGCACATCTGGCTGACCCCTACGGGGAACTGGCGCTTTTATATTCTTCGTTTTTACTGGGATGGCGAGAAGGAGCCTTCGGTAGAGGTTCCGGTGGGCGATTTCTTTGGCATGGGCTGGGGAGAATATGCCCACCTCAATTCCCTGGCTGTATGTGTGAATCCGGGCAGGGCCTTCAACTGTTACTGGCAGATGCCCTTTGGTAAGAAGTGCAAAATTACCATAGAAAACATTGACGTGAAACCCACTCGTCTTTATTACCAGGTGGATTACACGCTGACCAATATTCCGGACGATGCTGCTTATTTTCAT
>SPBY01000447.1 GCA_004525825.1 Bacteroidia bacterium | reverse complement strand
GGAACCCACCTTTGAATCCGGGGTGTGGGTGGATTTGCAGAACGATTGCATCCAGACTTTTGGCTATGAAGAAATTCTGAAGTGCTTTACCCAGGGAAATGAGCTGTTGGGTGGGACTTACCGGTCCGAAGTGGTATCCATCCACGATCCGGATGAATACCTGCTGGCAGCCAATGATCCGGCTGACCGGGACCAAAGGTTTATGAAGCTCCTGGAATCCTACCGGGCGCTCTTTGACCTGAAAAAGGAGGGCAGGGTAAAAGCGGTGGGAATCGGTTCCAAGGATTGGACTATCATCAGGGAGCTTTACGAACATGTGCCCTTCGACTGGGTCATGTTTGCCAACAGCTTCACCGTTTTCAGTCACCCGAAAGAGATTCTGGACTTTATGGACCGGCTCGATGCCGATGGAGTGGGCATCATCAATTCGGCGGTCTTCCATGGAGGCTTTCTCACCGGCGGAGACAAGTTCGACTACCAGGAAGTGGATACTGGTTCAGAGAAAGGTCGCATTCTACATGCCTGGAGAGATGCTTTTAATGCACTCTGCCAGAACCATCAGGTGAATCCCGGGGATGCCTGCCTTCACTTCGGGAGTTCTCATCCGGCCATAGTTAGCATGGCCCTGAACACAAGCAAACCTGAGAAAATGTCCCGGAATGTGGAGATCCTTCAGATAGAGATACCGGGCGCCTTCTGGCAGGCCATGAAGGAAGAGGGACTGATCGATCCCAAGTATAAGTACATTTAAAGGATTTTATGAAAGCAGTGCATATTGAGGAAGCGGGGAAAGTAGCTGTGGTAAGGCTTAACAAGCCGGTCGCCACAGAGGGAGAACTGTTGCTCAGGCTTCGCTATGTGGGATTCTGTGGTTCGGACCTGAGTTCTTACCTGGGAAAGAATCCCATGGTAGAGTATCCCAGGGTACCCGGACATGAAATTTCGGCCCTGATAGAAGAAGTGGGAGAGGGAGTCCCGGAGGATTTTTCTGTGGGGGAAGCTGTAACTGTAATGCCCTATACCAGCTGTGGGCATTGTCCTTCCTGCCTCAGGGAAAGGAGCAATGCCTGTCAGTTCAACCAGACCCTGGGGGTGCAGCGCGACGGGGCCATGCAGGAGTACCTGTCAGTGCCCTGGCAGAAAGTACTGAAAGCCCCCGGGCTGGGAGAGAGGGAACTGGCCATGGTGGAGCCATTGACTGTTGGATTTCATGCCGTTGAACGTGGCAGGGTAAGTGCCTCAGATGTGGTGATGGTACTGGGATGCGGAATGATCGGAGCCGGGGCCATTGTGAGTGCGGTTCAGAAGGGAGCCACTGTGATAGCTGTTGATATTGACGATCATAAGCTGGAACTGGCTTCTGAACTGGGAGCCCGGCATACCATTAATTCCAGGTCCTCCGCACTGCATGAAGAGCTGGTAAAACTTACCGGGGATAAAGGGCCGGAGGTGGTGGTGGAAGCGGCAGGGAATCCAGTCACTTACAGAGCAGCGGTTGAAGAAGTGGCCTTTACCGGCAGGGTGGTTTGCATCGGGTATGCAGGCATTGAAGTGGCTTTTGCCACCAAACTCTTTGTTCAGAAGGAGATGGATATCCTGGGATCCCGCAATGCCACGGCCGAAGATTTCAGAAATGTCATTGCCTACCTTTACCAGGGAACCTTCCCCATGAAGCGCATGCTTTCTCGCGTGGTAAAAGTGGAAGAGGCAGGGGAAGCCTTGAAGGCTTGGGCCAGGGATCCCGGAAGAATTATGAAAATTTTAGTAGAATTTTAATCCTAAAACCATATAGTGATGAAAAAACTATTAATCCTGGGTATGATTGCGCTGCTTGCTGGCTGTAAAGGCCCCAAGAGTCCTGAAACCACAGAACCGGAAAGCTATTCGGCCGACTGGGAATCGCTGGCCAAGCACAAGGCGTCTCCGGAATGGTTCCAGGATGCCAAACTGGGCATCTATTTTCACTGGGGAGTCTATTCTGTACCGGCCTATGGCAGCGAGTGGTATCCACGGTTGATGCATTTTGAAAATACCAAGGAATATAAGCACCACCTGGAAACCTATGGCCATCCTTCCGAGTTTGGCTATCACGATTTTGTGCCCATGTTCAAGGCGGAGTTTTTCGATGCAGAAGAGTGGGCCGACCTGTTTCAAAAGGCGGGGGCCCGCTTTGCCGGGCCGGTGGCCGAGCACCACGATGGCTTTTCCATGTGGGACAGCGATGCCACTCCCTGGAATGCAGCCGATATGGGACCCAAAAAAGACATTACCGGTTTGCTGGCTGCCGAGCTGAAGAAGCGCGATATGAAACTGATCACCACCTTTCACCACGCCAAACAACTGCAGCGTTTCGACAGCACCGAAACAGGCTCCAGGACAGAAGGCTACGAGCTGAGCCACTATCCCTTTTTCAAGGGCATGCCCCCTGCTTCCGATGACGAGAAATTGAAATACCTCTATGGCAATATTCCTGCGGAACAGTGGTACGAAGAAATCTGGTACGCTAAGCTGAAGGAAGTGATCGACCAATATCAGCCCGATATTATCTGGTTTGACTATGTGCTGGACGCCATACCGGAGGAGTATCGTCAGAAATTCAGTGCCTATTATCTGAATGAAGCCGAGAAATGGGACAAGGAGGTGGTGATTGTACGGAAACAGGAGGATCTGCCCATCAACTATACAGTGGATGACCTGGAGAAATCCAGAAAAAACCGCATTGGGGAAGAACCCTGGATGACCGATGAAACCATCAGCAAGGGTAGCTGGTGTTATACCGAGAATCTGGAGATCAAAACTTCCACCGATGTGCTGCACGTGCTGATTGACATTGTGAGCAAGAATGGAATACTGCTGTTGAATGTATCGCCCATGGCCAATGGCATCATTCCGGAAAACCAGAAAGAGGTGTTGCTTGACATGGGGGCCTGGCTGGATAAGTATGGAGAATCTATTTATGAGACCAGACCCTGGTACACCTTTGGAGAGGGTCCTACCAAGGAGCCCGAGGGACATTTTAAAAATCATCAGGAATTCCTGAAAATCAAATACTCAGCCAAAGATGTCCGCTATACCACCAAAGGAGATGTGATCTACGCTACCCTGCTGGGATGGCCCGGCAACGGAGAGTCGATTGGCTTCACTGCTTTTGCACCTGATAGTCTGCCTGCTCCCCTGGAAATCGCATCTGTCTCCCTGCTGGGTTCAGCCGATCCGCTGGATTGGAATGTTACAGAAAAGGGCTTGTCCCTGACCACTCCGGAAGAAGCACCTGACCAGATGGCTGTGGTATTTAAAATAGAAACCAGGTAAAGCCATTGAATATGTACAGAGTTTTATTCTACCTGCTCGCAGTCCTGCTTCTGTCCGCCTGTGGTAACAAAAAGGATCCGCCCAACATCCTCTTTGTTTTTGCAGATGATCAGTGCTACAACACCATCAGGGAGCTGGGTAACGAGGAAGTTTTCACCCCCACCCTGGATGAAATGGCGCGGCATGGTACTGTCTTTACCACCGCTT
>SPBY01000229.1 GCA_004525825.1 Bacteroidia bacterium | reverse complement strand
AGAGATAGCAATAACAGAGCAAGTATTCCAGTTCTGGATTGACTCATATGCTGCAATTTTACACTTTGGGGGGTGCGGGAAACGCTAACCAACGAGCGAAATCAATTTGATTAATCCAAGATAGGTATTTATAGGATCGATGTCAAGTGATTTGAGTAGTCTGGGATGTTAAATACTCTTCAATCCAAAAACTGGTCTGAGAAAAGGTATTCTTCGTACGATCAGTTCATAGCAGGCAAAGGATCCGATGAAGGTGAAAGCCATCACCAGGAATAGTTTCACCAGGGCAGAGATTTCAAGAGGAACGATCAGATAGGATCCTACATAGAGAAAGATCATGTGGAGGATGTAGACGGGGTAAACGGCCTGGCTCAAGTAGCCCAAGGCTTTGCTTGGGTGGTTGAGGTATTTGTAGCCAAATCCAAGAAACGCAAAGATCCACAGGTTGGATTCTATGGCTTTCAGATAGTTGGGCGCCAGGAGTTCAAACTCTATCAAGCGAAAGGTGAAGAGAGCTGCCGCCAGCAAGAGCAGCAGCCATCTCCACTTTTTTACAGTTTGCCAGAAAGCCTCTCCCACATATACTATGATAAAACCAAAGAGGAAGGCCAGCATTCCCAGCAAAAATCCATGCAGGCTCATGGCATAGGTTTCATAGGTTTCAGGTTTTACCATAATGGCTTCCACCACAAATATTGCGGTCATACTCAGCAAGCCCAGGGGTGTTCCAAATAGCTTCTTCAACCAGGTGCTGACCTTACCCTGTTCATTTTTCTTTAGTATAAAGAAGAGGGGCGAGAGCACAAGCACATAGATGAAAATGTTGGCCAGGAACCACAGGTGACTGGGTTGCAGGGAGTAGGTGAGGTCCTGCTGATAATATTTTTGCCAGACAAGAAGGTGCAAGGGAACAATGCAAAGAATCCCGAAGAGGAAGGGGACAAGTATCCTCCTTGTCCTCTCCAGGATCAATTGTTTCCAGCTTCTTTTTTGTATGGCAAAACAGACTCCCATTCCAGAAACAAAAAACAACAGGGGGATCCGCCAGATATTGAGCATCGACATTGGATTCCACAGGGAGTTTATGGATTCACCGTTTTGAATGAAACCGATGAACACTCCCCAGGGCAGGAATACGAACCCCACATGATAGATGATCAGGAATCCAATGGCTATGACCCTGAGCCAGTCTATATCGAATCTTCTTTCTGTTGTTTTCATGATATTAGTCTTGTATGCTTTGTTTATCGCAACATCTCAGCAATGACGGGACGGGTTGTTTCCAGATATTCGTAATCCAGTTTAAAACCCAGGGGCCCCAGGTCCTTGCTCATCTGATCGTAAAATGGCTTTACATTAGCAAAAGGGGCGGATATGGACTGCAGCGCAGTGGATCCATAGTTGTTTACTAAATCTTTGTTTGCGCCATTTGCCAGCAAGAGCTCCACAATTTCCAGGCGGCAGACGAAGGCCGCGGTATGAAGAGCGGTAGATCCCTCGTTGTTTTGCAAGTTTACATCAGCCCCGGCCTCAATCAATGCTTTAGCTATTTCAGTCCTGCCAAATACAGCAGCTGAGATCAGTGGGGTGGACCCTACCGCGGGTTCTTTTTCGTTCAGATCGGAACCTGCCTGGATGTGCTGCTTAATGGTCTCAAGATCTCCCATGAGGGTGGCTGCATGGATATCCATGTTAGGAGCTTTTACTACTTTTTCAGTGGCAGAGGAATCTTCCTTTTCATCAGAGGTTTTTTCCTGGCTTTCCCCGCAGGCAACCAGGCTAAGCAGGCTAATCAAGAGCACTGTGATCAGTGCTGTTCCGTTTGATTTCATCTTCTGTGTTTTCATTTTTCTTAGTTTAAAGTTTCACAAATGTTTGTTGATGTAAAGGTCCGGCAAAGCCTGATGCATCACCAATCACCCATGCGGACAATTCTATAAAGTTTGCGGAGGGAGTGGTAATTATGACGTATGGATATAAATTATGACGCAAGTGGGTAAGAAAATGTATCTTTATTCAGCTCCAAAGCACTTACAGTATGGAAAATGATTTTCTGAAAAAGATCACTGCTTTCGTCGAGGAGAATCTCTCCGATGAAAGCTTTGGGGTATCGGAGCTTGCCGCTGCAGCAGGGATGAGTCGCTCCAATCTCCTTCGCAAGGTCAAAAGTCTCACCAATGTATCGGTGAGTTTATTTATCAGGCAGGTACGTTTAAAAAAGGCCATGGAAATGCTGGAGCAGACTTCCTTCAACGTAAGTGAAGTATCCTATCGTGTGGGTTTTAGCAGCACTTCTTACTTTATCAAATGTTTTCGTGAAGAGTACGGATTCCCCCCTGGCGAAGTGGGGAAGGGAGCCTCACGTGCTGCTGCATCAGTCCCAGCCGGGAAAAGCAGTTTTTTTCAGGAGTTGAAGCGAAGAAAGGTAGTACGGGTGCTATCGGTATATGCCGCCGCTGCTTTTGTGATTTTGGAACTTATGTCCATTGTGATCGAGCCCCTGGGACTTCCCAACTGGACACTGCCCATGGTCATCGTATTACTGGTGGCAGGTTTTATTATTGCCGTGATCTTCTCCTGGATTTACGACAGAGTACCTGAAGGGGGATGGAAGAAGACGGCCCCTTCTCACCAGGAAACAGGGGAGGAAAAAGAGCCCAATGGCAAAGCATGGAAAATTGCCTCTTATCTGAGTTTTGTAGTGATTATTGCCCTGATTATTCTTCAGGTACTTCCTAAAAAGAACCTGGTAGAGCTAAACCCTGATCTTGAAAAATCCATTGCGGTCCTGCCCTTTAAGAATGACAGCAACGATTCCACCAATGTCTATCTAATTAATGGATTGATGGAATCTATTTTAGATAACCTGCAAAAAATTGAGGACCTGAGGGTGATCAGCAGGACTTCGGTGGAAAAATACAGGAACAACCCTAAAACTTCTCCTGAGATCGCCCTTGAACTAAATGCTAATTACCTGGTGGAAGGAAGTGGTCAGAAAATAGGGGATCAGATCTTGTTGCATGTAAAGTTGACCGAAGCCTCCACCGACAAAAATCTTTGGTCAAAGCGTTTTAAGCGGGAAAAAGGAGATATTTTCGACTTGCAGCTGGAGATCGCCAAAAGCATTGCAGCGGAAATAGAAGCCATCATTACTCCGGAGGAGGCTGCACAGATTGAAAAGGCTCCCACTGACAATCTGGTGGCCTACGACTATTTTTTGCAGGGTCTCGATCAATTTCAGCAAGAAACCCGGGAAGGCCTGGAAAAAGCCATTCCGCTCTTTGAAAAGGCCATTGAGCAAGATCCGGAATTCGCCAGAGCCTATGCCGATATAGCTATGTGTTATTCCTTACTGGATATGTACCAGTTGGAGACAAAGTACTCAGATCAGATTAATCATTTTGCGGACAAGGCCCTTTTGCTGGATCCTACGTTGGCTCAGGGCTTAATGGCAAAGGCCATGTATCATATTACTCAAAAAGAGTATGAACAGGCACTGCCTTACATTGAAAAGGCCCTGGAATACAATCCCAGTTCGTCGATGGTAATCAATATGCTGGCAGATTATTATGCCAACTACATGCCGAATACAGAAAAATACCTGGAGTATGCACTCATGGGGATAGATTTGGATATAGCGACTCATGATTCTGTGGAGGCAAGCTTCATTTACCTGGTTTTAAGCAATGCTCTTATACAATTAGGTTTTGTTAATGAGGCGGAGAAGTACATGGATATTACCCTTGAATACTACCCGGAAAACTCATATGCAGTTCTATTGAAACCCTATATTATCCTGGCCAGGAATGGAGATCTGTCTCAGACAAAAGAGCTGTTGATAGAGGCGCTCAAGAATGATACCTCAAGACATGATATCTTAAAGGAACTAGGGGTGATAAGCTATTACTTGCGAAACTATGAAAATGCCTATTCCTATTTTAGCAAAATGACGGAGATATGTGAGGACCAGGGCCTGGATTTATACCAAGGAGAGAAGGCAAAAATCGGACTCATCTTGTCAAAATTGGGAATGGAGAAGGAATCCGAGGTCTATTTTCAGGAATACCTTGATTTTGCTGAAAACGATCCATCCATCTACCGCGACCTCAGCCTGGCTGCCTATTATTCTTACATGGGCAACACCGACATGGCCCTAAAACATATGGGGCTATTTTCGGAGCAAGAGAAGTATCCTTACTGGTATATTCTCTTCCTGGAGATGGATGATCCCTTATTTGACAAGGTAAAAGGCAATCCGGAATTCCAGAAGATTATGCGGGAGATTAACGTCAAATTCTGGCGATATCATAAGGAGATCAAGGATTCACTGAAGAAGAAGGGATTGCTCTGAGCTCATCAAGCAATTTCATCAAGCCTACTTAGCGGTCAGAATATGGAACAAACACTATGTTCTGGTGAATGAGCTGACCGGATTCGGGGAGGTATTCCATGGTTTCGCCGGCAAAAGGGCCACTCAAGATCCTCAGGTAGTTGTCATCCAGCGGCAAAACAGGCCCGAATACCCCGGATATCTTTAGCATATCGTCTTCCACATATATGCTGTATTTATCCTCCCACGCTTGCCCTGCCCTGTTACCGGTCAGGCGCGAGGCCAGTTGATAGTTTCCCGGGAGTTGATTCCATGGAACATCCAGGCTAAGCTTGTCAGGATACCTGGGACAGATTTCAAAAGAGATGTTGTTCAGATTGATGATAAGGTATTCCGGATGCTTGGAGTCAGATTCTGGAAAGGTGATCCTGAGTTTGTCAAAATCCACAGGGGGTTTGATGATTTTCGTCAGACCAATCTTGTCCATCCAGTGGCTTACCCTGAACTCGGTTGTGCTTATTGGGATTAGATCCAAGTTCAAACCTCCAATTTTTCCTTTGAGTTTGCCTTTGCGGGCTTCCACCGCCATGGTCATGCCCCAGGCCACATATAAGCCTTCATAGTTAAGCAGTTCTTGTGCCGGGGGAGTTTTCCGGGGAGGCTTTTCAGCTTTTTCAGCTACCTGATTCATTTTTTCCTCAATTAGGCGGTTGAGAATATCCATGGCAAAGGGCACGGATTTGTCGGAGGAGAAACTGGTGGAGTTCGCGACCAGGGCAATGCCAATTTTTTGATTTGGTACCATGGCTACCAGGGCCCCCACGCCTTCATCGGGACCCCCGTCATGCCATAACATCAACTCATGACCGGCAATTTTCATGGTTTTCCATCCCAATCCCATGGTTTCAGGATCCTCCTTGGTACTGAAATGATCATAGGACATTTGTTGCAGTGTATTCTTCTTGTTAAACACTTCACTGTTTAAAAGGGCTTTCAGGAAGGTGGTCAGATCTCCGATGGTGGAATAGAGGTTCCCTGAAGGGACGTTATCAATATCTGGCTGAGCCATGGGATACTGCTTGCGCTTATAATATTCATAGCCCAGGGCCAATGTACGCTTATCAGAAATGTCGACGGAATGAAAAGTGCTGCTTTCCATGCCCAGATCATGTAACAGGTGGGTTTTCATGTAGCGTGCAAAGCCCATATCCCGGTTCTGTTCGACAATTCTCCCCAGCAGGTTATAACCAAGATTGGAGTAGTGGTAGCGAAAGCCAACAGGAAAAGCTATATAGCACTCCGCGGTGGAACTTTCGAACTTATCTAAGGTATAGGAATCATTTTCATCGGGAGGGCATGAGATGCATCCGTTTCTGGGTAATCCTGATCTGTGTGCGAGAACATGCTTT
>SPBY01000691.1 GCA_004525825.1 Bacteroidia bacterium | reverse complement strand
GAAAAAACCGCCCCAAAACTGAGGCGGCGCTAAAACTAATATAATTGAATAAGCTGCTAAAACCATCCGAACTTAAAGCTCAGAAAGCCCCCGGGAGCAGAAAGATCTCCATTGGTATAACCGTGCATGTTTTCATCCACCATGGTGTAGAGGTTGTAAGAAGCTCCTGCCCCGATCCTGAAATACCTGGTCAGGTTCAGTTCTACTTCGACGGTGGGTGACAGTACAAAAATCTTGTCCCTTACAAAAGGATAGGTCCCATAATCCTGTATCACTCCGAATTCTCCCCATCCTATCAAGGAAGAAAAATTGAAGTGAATGGACCTGTCTCCAAAAAGTGTATACCCCAGCCAGAAACCTCCATGACCCAGGGTTAGGCGATCGGAAGGATTCTGGTTTACATAATCGGGGATGGCGTTGGTGAGCCCAAGGCCGTATCCTCCAAAGAAAAAATTATTCAACAAAACGGCACCTCCTCCTCCCATCATGTGTCCGAACTCACCAGCCACGGATGTAAATTGCATAAAAGGGCCTCCCATACCGGAGATCCGTACGTCCCGATTGTCAAATACTGTCTTGAACTCTTTCTCCTGCGAAAAAGCTGTAAGGCATGTGGCCAGGATCAAGGCTAAATAAAGGACTTTTTTCATGATATTGTCAAGGGTTTTACCACTAAGGACAACATCATCCCTAACAGGTTGCATGTGGATTCAATTATTCTTTGCGAGCAAGGGGGCTGGTCACGGAAAAGCGCTTTGATTTCAAACGGAATCCCGTAACATCTCCTTGCTCATCCCTTGATGCCAGAAGTGAGATATCAGATCCGGTGATTTTATTGATGCCTTTGATGCCGGCTTTGGCTACAGACATGAAAGAAATGTTGTGTTCCTCAGTAAACTCATCAAACAACTTCTGCCGGTCCAGTTCAGCAATCTGGGCCATCGAAAGACTGGTCAGGTTCGAGGATACCGGGGGTATATGCAGGGGCTCAATGCGGTCTGAGATGCCAAAACTGACCAATTCTGAACTAGCAGACAGCTGTCCAGCAATCCTGATGGTCCGGGGTTCTGGATCCTCCGTTGTTATATGGATGTATGAATCGTTCAGCCCGGCAAGAGATTCCTTTTCCTCCCGAACCACCGCCGAAGGTTCCTTCTTAAGCAATGCCAATGGAGTCTCCTGAGCAGCTGTCAATGGAGCCTCCTGGATCACTATGGGCTGCTCCTGAGCAGGGAGCGATTCTTCCGGACCAGTCACTGAAAGATCGGGCCCGGGCATAAGCGGGTCCGTCCTTAGCAGGATCAGCAAAAGGGTGAGGGTCGCAGCGGCGGAAAGTACACTCAGCCATATCATCCTGCCCCTTACAGCCTTCTTTCGCTTAAGGCTCTTTTTCCCGGCAAAGTGAATCTGTTCGGGTACAAGCCTGGTTTTTTTCCAGGTGCTCCACTCCTCCAATCTCCTATCATCCCCGCTTACCATGGTCCGGTGTTCCTCCTCCTGCTGCGGACTCAGGTCGCCCTCCATCCTGGCAATGCAGAATAGATCGAAGTTTGCTGCTGATATGTGAGTATCAGCTGCGGGAAATTCCTTCCTTAGTTGATCCTTACCAGGAAATATAACATGATTCTTCTCCAGGCTGAACAAATCAATATCTGGCAGATCCACCACATGCTCCGGATGGTGCTTGAGGAACTCATTCAGCTCCCGCTCCTCCTCAACAGACAACCTTCCCTCAAGGAGATCGAGCAGGAATGCCTCGTAGTTATTTCTATTGATATCCATCTCTAAATTACCTGTTCCATCGATCCGATGTAATTCTTTAAATAGACCCTGGCCCGGTAAATATATACCTTGACCTGAGCTTCAGAGAGCTCTGTAATTTCAGCAATCTCACGATATGAGTATCCTTCATAATCTCTGAGCACCACCACGGCCTTCTGGTCCTCGGGCAAATTCTGTATTGCCCTTTCAAGGATTTCGGCCAGGTCGGTATAATGCCCCGATTCATTGGCTTCATTCAGTGTGGCCGGGTCAGCATCTGCATATCTTTTCTCTTTACGGATGTAGTCGATCATGGTATGATAAGCAGAGGTGAAGAGGTAGGTTTTCACCTTCAGACCCGACACATCTTCCAGCTTCACCCACAACTTTTCAAAGGT
>SPBY01000654.1 GCA_004525825.1 Bacteroidia bacterium | reverse complement strand
GCTGATGCTGACTTTGCTGTTAAAACAGTTGAGAAAGCCCGGCCTTTGATTGAATATTCCATTTCCCTTGATCCATCCATTTCAGACAATTATTTGATAATGGGGGCTCTGGATTTATTCTATTTAAATAATTTGCCTTCGGCTATAGAAAATGTAGAACGGGCTCTAAGTATGAGTTCCTGGCCAAAGTTGCCTACCAACTATTGTATTTGTTCTGCAATCTCCGTTTATGCAGCACTCGGCAAATTAGAAAAAGCAACAGAATTAGTGAAACTCTCAAAAGGAGTAGATAATTCAGATCCATTTGTATTTAGTGATGAAGGATTGGTCCTGTTATTAGAAGGTGAATCTGAACAAGCCATTGATGCTTTAATAGAAGCAACAGCATTTCATGACCTTCCCTTTTTTAATTATTATGTTGGCTGGGCTTATTATCATATTGAAGAATTTGAAAATGCCTTACTTTTTTTAACTAAGGCCATTACCGAAGACGCTGAACCATTGGGGATTGTATTGGCTTTTCTTTCAAATGTCCACTTTAAAATGGGGGATATTGAAAAGAGTTACAATTATCACGATATTTTACTCAAACGCCAATCTTCTGGGAAGCCAAACGTAAATATTCCTCTTGCCATGGTATCTGCCGGAAGAGGAGACACACAAGAAACATTGCATTACCTGGAGAAAGCATACAAAGAGAAAGAATATGGGTTTGCCTGGTTTTTGAATACCGATCCTGTTTTCGATGATTTAAGAGGCAATGCAACATTTATTGAACTCATCAATAGGGTTGGATTTGACCAGTAATAAATGAGATACGCTCTAATCTCCTTGGAATCTGTTCCCCGCCTCTTGTGGCGAAAAGTTTACCTTTAATACCCATTCATTTAACGTTAGTTTGACAGGGCCTGTCATATGGAATACTACCATGGATAGTGCAATGCGGTAAGGCTCTTCGTTCAAGTCATCCGGAGGCATCCCTTTTTCAGGATTAATGTGCTAGCATCGCCGTTTATCGAAGCGATGTCTGGAAAACAATTCACCAAGATTTATGATTATACCTATGCTATGAGGTACATGCTATTCATATACGGTCCTGGAATCCTTACCACCATGCTTTCCCTGGGCAGTTGTGAATCCAAAGTGGTGGACAAGGAAATTCCCGAAGGTCCGGAGCCGGTGGAGATCTTTCCCGATTTTATCACGCCCAACGAGAAGTATTTTGATACCAGGATCAACGGATTACCCATGATGGACCCTGAGCTCTACCAGCTTTCAATCTCCGGAATGGTCGACCAAGCCACCTATTTTTCGCTGGAAGAATTGCGGGGTCTGGACCTGGTGAAGAGAACCCTGACCATTGAGAGTATCGGAAATACAGCCAATGGGTCCCAGATAGGAACCGCTGAACCAACTCCTGGCCTTCGGTTAGCGTTACTGTTTCGGAGGGAGCTTAAGATCTTCAGTACACCTCTAAATCCCTAATTGCTGCACCCCATGGTGAAAAAGACATTGGGACTGCCTTCTGTGTCCACAGACATCCAATCATTTGAAAAGAACAGGGGCGAGACGCAGACCTCCTGCAGGGTGGGCATGCCACTGAGTACGATGCGACCCAAACTCGGATTGCCGCTTAGGTTTAGTTGGGTGAGTTGATTGTAGCCGGCTCCCAGCTCACCCAGGGATAAATTCACAGCAAGGTCCAGTCCGGTAATCTGATTCTGGTCACATCTCAGGGTTCCCAGCTCCGGGCAATTTGATACATCCAGATTTGTGAGCTTGTTGTTCATGCACGAGATCCACCATAGAAGAGGATTGTTTGATAGATCCAGATGTAAGAGCTGGTTATCGTCGCAATACAAGTAAACGAGCTCAGGATTGTTCGATAAGTCCAGGCCGGATAGTTGATTCTCAGAACAATCCAGGCTGTAGAGGAAGGCATGGTTTGACAGATCCAGGCTGCTTAGTTGGTTGCGGGCACAATATAGGTCTTTCAAATCAGCACACTCTTTAATTTTGAGATCACGGATTTGATTGCTCCGGCAAAAAAGCGTTTCCAGGACAGGATTCAGGCTCAGGTCCAGTTGCTGTATCTGGTTGTGTCCACACCAAAGCTCCATGAGCTGGCCCAGCATAGAAAGATCCAGGGTTCGAAGAAGATTGTATTTACAGTTCAGATAATCCAGCGAAGAGTTTGCCGACAGATCCAGGCTGCTCAGTTCATTGATTCCACATAACAGGGTGTCAAGCAAGGGATTGTGTGTCAGATCCAGGGAAGACAACTTGTTCACAGTGCAGTTCAGGAATTCCAGTTTGGGTAAGCTGGAAAGATCCAGTTCTTCGAT
>SPBY01000140.1 GCA_004525825.1 Bacteroidia bacterium | reverse complement strand
TATATTTCACCCAAGTACTTTTACAATGCTGGCGGATCACAGCTGTTTGAAAGCATTACTGAACTGGAAGAGTACTATCCCACCCGGACAGAGAAAGCCATACTCTCAGGAATCGGAAACAGGCTGAAACTTGATTTTAATGATCTGAATATCGTGGAACTTGGCAGTGGCGATCCTTCGAAAATCCGTTTGTTGCTTCAGCAGATACCTTCTGAAACACTTGCCACTATTCACTATTATCCGGTCGACATCAGCCATACTGCGCTGGAGGGATCCGCCATGCAGCTGACGGAAGAGTTTCCGGAGATGGCGGTCACAGGAATCGTGGCAGATTTCATGAAGCAGTTCGATAAGCTTCCAAAAACTCAAAACAGGCTATTCTGCTTTCTTGGCAGCACCATTGGTAACTTTAACCCGGAAGAAAGGCTAAGCTTTATGCAGCATCTGGGCAATGAAATGGAAGCCGGGGATCATCTTTTGCTTGGGCTCGACATGGTGAAAGATCCCCGGGTACTTCACCGGGCCTACAACGATGGTCAGCAGGTTACCGCAGCCTTCAATAAGAACATATTGAATGTAGTAAACGGGATCATCGATACCAGTTTTGACTCCGCCGATTTTGAGCACCTGGCTTTCTACAACGAAAATGAACAGCGGATTGAGATGCACCTGAAAGCGATGAAGGACCGTAAGATCAGGATCAACGGAAACGGGGAAACCCTGGATATCAAAAAAGGCGAGACCATCCATACCGAAAACTCATACAAATTCAACAGAGAAGACATTGAATCCATTGGCAGTCATGCCGGTTTGGAAGTGGCTTCAGTGTTTACAGATGAAAAGCTTTGGTTCAGCCTGGTGCATTACTACAAGTAATTTTGCATCAATTTCGTACCTTGATCTCTGATTTGTAAGCTTCACAAAAAAAACTTAAATCAGATGACCCAGAAGTTCCTGTTCGCCTTGGCCCTTATGTTGTGCATGGCGCAATGGCCATTAGTAAGCCTGGCACAAAATGTTTCCTCCGACACCGTAAGAGTATTTTACCTGGGCGGACAATCCAACATGGATGGATATGGCTATAACAAGGATCTTCCCAAAGAATTGTTGAATAAGAATGAGGAAGTCTGGATCTTCCACGGCAATCCGGTGGGCGACGATCTTCCCGACGGAGGTCTGGGCCTGTGGGCGCCTCTGTTGCCGGGCCACGGAGCAGGTTTTTCGTCCGATGGTCATAGCAACCAGCTCTCCGACAGGTTCGGAGTAGAGCTGACACTGGCTCAGCGTTTACAAGAGCTCTGTGAAGGAGAGCGCATTGCCCTGGTAAAATATTCACGGGGCGGCTCGTCCATCGATTCCCTGGCCGCGGGCAGGTTCGGCTGCTGGGATCCGGATTTCAACGGGACCACCGGGATGAACCAGTACGATTTCTTCCTCAGGACCGTGAAGCAGGCCATGGGCACCCACGACATCAACGGCGATGGCAGGAACGATGTCCTGGTCCCGGCAGGGATCGTATGGATGCAGGGCGAATCCGATGCCAGTTTTACCGAGGAGCTAGCCGCTTCTTATTATTCCAACCTGAAGAGGCTAATGGATCTCATCAGGGCCGCTTTTCACACAGATGACCTGCCGGTGGTCCTTGGTAAGATTTCGGATTCATGGAACGATGAAGCGGATTCCAAGGTTTGGAACCACGGTGAACTGGTGCAGTATGCCCAGGAGAAGTATGCCAGGACAGATGGCTTTGCGGCCATTGTGAGAAGCACACGCTACTACAAGTATTCAGATCCCTGGCATTATGACAGCGAAGGATACATCGACCTGGGAAAGCAGTTCGCAGAAGCGTTATACCAGCTTAATCACTGATAAATATTCCATCCTTACAGGGAAGAGATCATCCCGTCCATCCACTGGGAACGGTTCTGCAGGTATGTCTTCAGACTCTCGATTTGGGCCTGATAATCAAAACCTTCGCCCTGATCCCACACCTGGTAATTTCGATCCACAGCACCATTGATTTCCAAATAGCTAGCTGCTTTTTCCACATTCCACAGCAGTTGTGTGTTGCTCAATACTCCTATTCTCAGATCACTCCACCGCGCTTTCAGTGCAGTCCGGAATACAGGATCTTCCATCATTCGGGTCCACCAGAATGGCAGCATCCAGGCGTCCCGGTCCACATAGCTGTTGTAATTGATCACCCAGTCGTCCATGGGAATCCTGTCACCAGAAAAGTAGCCTATATCCAAATCCCAGATGGGCCCCATCCTTAATTTTTCTCCCCTATCCTTGTACATGTAGGTACTGAGGCGATAGCCATCCACATTGCGGGTAAGCTCATTGATGATGAAGAAATCCACAAAGCTCTCCAGGTCAATGTAATCGGTGTAGGTCCTTAGCTCTGAGGAAAAATCATCGCTAAGCAGGGCAGTTTCAAAATCGTGAATGTATTTTTGAATGTATACTTTCTGGGATTCGCTGATATTAATGGCTTTGGGATATTCGTACAGGAAGTAGGTCTCCAGGTACATGTTGCTGTGGTAGGGCTCTCCAAAAGGTTCAAAAGCGATCAGTCCACCATAAATATCATACTTTGACCTGAAACTGATCTCTTCTGTATAGCGTGCATCGTCGGCCCAGTTGTTTTCAAAATACTCTAGGGGCTGGTCTATGTTAATATCTCCTCCCGAAGTCTTATCGATCTTCAGTACGTATCCTCCGGAAATAAGCTCAGGAGTGTTTTCAGCAGGGTCCAGGGTCGATACATCGATGCGGTTCCGGTCCCGCTTCAGTTTCTCCATGAAAACATAGACCCCCTGGTATACCCCGTTGATCTCCAGCTCCACAAACTCGGTGCGGCTCGCATAAGATCCCATATCCCTGAATAGATTATACCCCAGGTAATTATACATCAAGGTCCGGTCAAAGCCCCAGTGATCAATGGTGTCTATGATGTGGCCTGATAAAATAAAATCCTCCTCTTCGGGGAAGCCGAAGAAAGCCACATCCATGTCCCCGCCCTGGCTGTCCCAGGTTTCAATGCCATAGGATTTCTTATCTGAAATGCGGAAAGAGGTGGATCCCCTGTACTCTATCCCAATCGGTACACGCTTAATTTCTGCTTTCTGCTGATAGATGACCATTTCGGCATTTACCTTGGGCTCATTCAGAATGCCTATCCCATGGGTCTCAATCACCACATAGGGAATTCTACTGTTTCCGGTTTCCACAGCAAACACTGGATCCTCATCCGGATCGCCTGAACCAGGCCCAGGATCCTCCTGACAGGAGTTCATTAAAAACATTGCCATCAAAGGCAACAGGGCAAAACTACTTTGCCAGAAAGACTTCCGTATCGTGAAGAATCTCCTCTTCTCTACACTCATTATTCTGAATTAAGCCAAGGGCACAAAGATATTAATTTAATGTTATGTATCTTGAGGATTCAAATCACATGCCATGAAAAGAAGGACATTTGTAAAAAGCAGCATTGTGGGGGCTACCGCCCTGGCTTCCACTCCCTTACTAAGCAGTTTCACCCCTTCAAAATCCCTTAAAATATCACTGGCCCAGTGGTCCCTGCACCGTAGTTTTGAGGACGGCAAACTGGACCCGGTCGATTTTGCGTCTATTGCCAAGGAACGATACAACATCGATGCCGCTGAGTATGTAAATGGATTCTACCGTAAATCAGCTACGGATGAGCCTTTCTGGAACCAGATGAAAGAGAGGTCCGGGAAGGCAGGCGTCAAAAATCTGGTCATCATGGTAGATGATGAAGGGGACCTGGGTACCGCAGACAAACAGGCAAGATTGCAGGCGGTGGAGAATCATTACAAATGGATGCATGCAGCCAAAATCATGGGCTGTCACTCGGTGAGAGTCAATGCATTCGGAGATCCCGACAGGGATACCTACCGGGCTGCCATCATGGATGGAATGTCGCGACTGGCCGGATACGCAGCCAAAGTGAAGATTAATATCATCATTGAGAACCACGGACTGTTCAGCTCCGATGCAGCACTGATTGCCGGGATTATCAAGGATGTTAACATGCCTAATTTCGGGGCGTTCCCTGATTTTGGAAACTGGTGTCTTTCGGCCAAGTGGGGAAGCACCCAGGAAGATTGTGACAAGGTGTATGACCGATACCAGGGAGTAGGTGAATTGTTGCCCTATGCCAAGGCAGTCAGTGCCAAATCCTACAATTTTAATGAAAAGGGAGAAGATACCAAGATTGACTATTATAAGATGTTGAAGATTGTGAAGAACTCAGATTATGATGGCTACATCGGCATTGAATATGAAGGAATGGAGAAAGAGGAACATGAAGGCATCCTGATCACCAAAGCACTGATGGAGAAGGCCTGGAACAATATTTAAATTATATAATGACCATGACAAAAAGGATTCTTTACCTGGCAATATTACTCATTGCCGCATGTAAACCTGTAGTAAACACCAGCACTGAATCGGAAGGCGCATTTCTAAACTTCACCAAACCGGCGGAGAACCCCATCCTGAGTGCGGACTCATCTTATTCCTTCTTCTGTCCGGTGCAAAACAAGACCGTGCAATGGCAGAAGGCCGATGTATTTAATCCGGCAGCCATCGTGAAGGACAACAAAATACATGTGTTATTCAGGGCTGAGGACAATCCGGATGCCATCCTGGGCAGACGCACCTCAAGAATCGGCCTGGCCACCAGTGAGGATGG
Source organism: Bacteroidia bacterium (assembly GCA_004525825.1). Classification (GTDB taxonomy): domain Bacteria; phylum Bacteroidota; class Bacteroidia; order Bacteroidales. The sequence continues at coordinate 2,360 of SPBY01000140.1, read as the reverse complement.
CCTGCACTTTGACATCCACCCTGTACCTGTACTCTTTCCCGACAGTGGGGAATTCCTGAAATATGATTATCCGGGAGGTTGCGAAGACCCCAGGGTGGTGGTGACCGAAGAGGGGCTCTATGTGATGGCCTACACGGCCTGGAACCAGGATGTGGCCAGGCTTAGCATCGCTTTCTCAAAAGACCTCATGCACTGGGAAAAGAAGGGCCCGGCTTTTGCACAAGCTTATGATGGCAAGTTTCTGGACCACTGGTCCAAGTCGGGATCGATCATTACCAAGCTGGAGGGCGAGCAACAGGTGGTCGTAAAGATTGATGACAAGTACTGGATGTACTGGGGCGAGGAATTTGTGAACCTGGCCTGGTCAGAAAACCTTTATGACTGGTATCCTTCGCTGAATGCGCAGGGAGAACTTGAAGCGATTATCAAAACCCGTCCCGGTTACTTCGACAGCCGGCTCACTGAATGCGGTCCTCCTGCGATCATTTTGGATGAAGGCATTGTGCTCCTGTACAACGGCAAGAATCATGATGAAGTGGAACATGCCACACCGGATTTGCCCACAGGGACTTATTCGGTGGGAAAACTGGTTCTTGATCCACAAGAGCCTTCCCGGGTGCTCTATCGTTCCGATTCCCCTCTGCTAAAACCTACCCTTGCCCACGAGGTAACCGGACAGTACACTTCGGGGACTACCTTTTCAGAAGGGCTGGTCCGTTTTCATTCAAAATGGTTTCTTTATTACGGAACGGCCGACTCCTTTGTAGGTGTGGCTGTTTCAGAATAAGACCTTTAAATATTCTGTACATAATTGAAACTGACCATGAAAAATATCCTTCTCACCATGGCAGTGCTACTTGGCACAGCTTTTATAAATTTGTCAGCCCAGACTCTGGAAATTCCTTTGCCCGAACATCCACGGCCCGATTTTGAACGGGCCGAATGGGTCAATCTGAATGGCTCCTGGAGTTTTAATTTCGACAGCCTTAACGTGGGTGTGGACATGGAGTGGTTTTTAAAGCCAATTTTCACTGAGAAGATCACCGTGCCTTTCCCCTGGGGTTCAAAACTCTCTGGGGTGGAAGATCTGGCAGACATTGGCTGGTACAGTCGTCGGCTCGATATACCTGTCGGGTGGGAAGGAAATCGGATATTTTTGGTGATTGGGGCCTGTGACTGGCTTAGCTCTCTCTGGATAGATGGCCACTATGTAGGCACACACGGGGGAGGCTATAATCAATTTGAGTTCGATCTTACAGAATTTGTTTCGCCTGGAAAATCTCACCAGTTGGTGATGCGGGTGGATGATACCCCTCTTCCCTTTAAACTGGAAGGGAAACAGGGATACGGGGAGGCCAAGGGAATTTGGCAGACTGTATACCTGGAAAGCAGGGGGGCTATCTCCCTCAGCCAAGTGCATTTTACGCCCGATATTGACAGGGGTATAGTCAGGGTCAATGCCACCCTGGATCAACGGGCGTGGGATGATATGCATATCAACCTGTCTTTTCCCAACAAAGAGATCCAGGGAATGGTCACTTCTCCTAAAATCGAAAAGAAACAGCAAGAAATTGAATTTGAGGTCAATATTCCTGATCCGCAGTTATGGGATCTGGAGAATCCTTACCTCTACGAGGTGAAGGTAACTCTTCACAACAATGAAAGCGTTTTTGATGAAGTCTCCTCTTACTTTGGAATGCGAAAGATCAGCATCATGGATATGCCCGGTTCCAGGATTCCCTATGTGGCGCTGAACAATAAACCCATCTACCTTCAATTGAGTCTCGATCAGGCCTATCATCCAGATGGATTCTACACCTATCCCAGTGATGCTTTCATGAGGGATGAAATTATCCGTTCCAAAAAGATCGGGCTCAATGGCAACCGGATCCACATCAAGGTGGAGGTTCCAAGAAAGTTATACTGGGCCGATAAACTGGGATTACTAATCATGGCCGACGTACCCAATTTCTGGGGTGAACCCAGCGATACCGCCAGAAGCGAATGGGAATATGCCATGCGCGGGATGATTGGCCGCGATTACAATCATCCCTCTGTTTTCTCATGGGTCTTATTCAATGAAACCTGGGGACTCTTTTCAGGAAAGGGCAAAGACAGGGCCTATCTTCCAAAAACTCAGCAGTGGGTAAGGGAAATGTTTGTGGAGGCGAAAAAGTTGGATCAGAGTCGCCTCATTGAGGACAATTCTGCCTGTAACTACGACCATGTACAAACCGATCTCAATACCTGGCATGCCTACCTGCCCGGATACAGCTGGAAAGAATTTCTGGACAATGTGGAGGAGAATACCTTTGTGGACTCCGAATGGAACTTCATCGGTGGGAACAGGCAGACACGGG
>SPBY01000204.1 GCA_004525825.1 Bacteroidia bacterium | reverse complement strand
CCCTGTAAAAGAGGCTGTTTGTGTAGGTTCCCTTCTCTACATGCTCAAGAAAATTATGGCTTGTTACCGGGGCCCGATCCGGGTATACCTCCACCACTATCTCACCCAATTCGGTATTGATACTGACCAGAGTGCCGGACGGGCGCTTACATGAAAACACCCCCGCCAGCAGAGTCACCAGGATAAGAAAGGCCGGTCTATACCAGCTTGTGTTTCTGAACAAATTCATTGAGTACTTCATTCAGGTCAGGTTTGCCAATCTCCTGAAGGTCATAGTAAACCCTGGTATTTGGTTTCTTAATGTCAATCAGACGGTTCAGATCAATGGGGGTACCAATGATTACCGAGTCACAATCTGAATTGTTGATGGTGGTTTCCAGGTCCTTGAGTTGCTCATCGCCATAGCCCATGGCAGGAAGCAGGGTTCCGATCTTCGGATAAATTTTATAGGTTTCCGTTAGTTTCCCAACCGTAAAGGGCCTTGGGTCCACCATGGAAATGGCTCCGTATTTTTGGGCAGCTATCACTCCTGCTCCCAGTTTCATCTCTCCGTGAGTCAGGGTGGGCCCATCTTCCACCACCAGTACCCTTTTACCCCGGATGACTTCCGGGTTGTCCACCCTGATAGGTGAGGCACCATCAATGACAATGGCAGAAGGATTCACTTTTTCAATGCTCTCCCTCACTATCTGGATTCCTTCGGGCGGGGCACTATCCATCTTATTGATAATCACCACATCGGAAATTCTCAATACCACTTCACCCGGGTAATAACTCAATTCATGACCGGCACGGTGAGGATCGGTCACACCGATTGTAAGGTCCGGCTTATAAAAGGGAAAATCGTTGTTTCCACCATCCCAGAGTATAACATCACAGCCCTGGGGATCCTTCTCTGCTGCGCGAAGGATCGCTTCATAATCGACCCCCGCATATATTACATTTCCTCTGACTACATGCGGTTCATATTCTTCCATCTCTTCGATGGTGCACTTGTGGAGCTTGAGATCCTCTAACTCGGCGAAACGTTGCACCTTCTGTGCCATCAGGTCGCCATAGGGCATGGGGTGCCTGATGGCCACCACCTTTAATCCTTTTTCCATGAGAAGCTCAATGACCCGCCTGGAAGTTTGACTTTTACCACAACCGGTTCTTACAGCACATACAGCGATCACCGGTTTATTGCTTGGAATCATGGTGTCGTTGGTCCCAAGCAGTTTGAAATTTGCTCCCGCGGCGTTTACCACTGCACTGATGGCCATCACTTTGCCATAGGGGAGATCACTGTACGAAAATACACAGGTCTTGACTAATAATTCCTTTATCAACCTGGGAAGCTGGTCCTCCGAGAAGATTGGGATCCCGTCGGGATAGAGCGATCCAGCCAGACCCCCAGGATACTTCCTGCCATCGATGTCAGGAATTTGTGCAGCTGTGAATGCCACTACATTGTATTCCTCATTGTCTCTGAAACAGGTATTGAAATTGTGAAAATCCCTTCCTGCAGCACCAATAATAATGATATTCTTTCTGGTCATTTCTTGTGTAGTTTTATTTTCGTGATCCTAAATGTAGAGGAATATTTGTCCTGCAAAACTGAACATGCTGTAAAATATTTAAATGTGGCCACCCATAGAACAACTTGTGTATATAAGCGTAATATAATAGATGGGTTTTTCGAATAATTTTACCGAAATTCGAAAATAGATTCATACAGGAGTGAATTTTCTGGCACATACATATCTTTCAGGGGGCAATGAGGAGATCATTGTGGGGAATTTCATGGGCGATTACGTGAAAGGGAAAAACTATCTCCTCTTTCCGGAGCAGGTTAAAAAGGGAATTCTGATCCACCGCGACATCGATTCCTTTACTGATATGCACGAAGTGACCAGGCGAAGCAAACAACGACTTACCTCGAAGTATCATAAATATGCGGGGATCATCATCGATATTTTCTACGATCATTTTCTCGCTTCGCTGTGGGACAGCTACTCAAGTTTGCCGCTCAGCGAATTTGTGAGCCGGACCTATGATTTGTTGAAGAGAAACTATAAAGTGTTGCCCGATTCCATCAAAAGGTGGTTCCCCACCTTTCTGGAAAATAACTGGATGATGGCCTATACTAACGTGGAGGGCATTGAACTGGTGCTTGAACGAATGTCGGCCAATACTTCCCTGCCCGATCATTCTGCATTTGCCGTGGAAGTTCTGAGGAACCATTACTCGGTGTTCATGGAAGATTTCCTGGAGTTTTTTCCAATGATCGTTGAATTCCTGGAAGAGAAATATAAGATCGAGATCTCTGTGGAGAGGGACAACTATCCGGAGAGTTAACGGAGCAATTCGAGCCGGCTGGCGTCCAGTCTTAGAAAGATAAAAAGGAACATGGTGAAGGCCCACAGGGATGAGCCTCCATAGCTGAAAAACGGAAGAGGGATACCAATGACCGGAAGCAATCCTATGGTCATCCCGATATTAACAATAAAATGAATCAGCAGGATGGAGATGAAGCCATAGCCAAAAATCCTGCTGAAGGAGGACCTTTGGCGTTCGGCAAGCTTAATGAGCCGAAGGAATAAACCGGCATAAAGAAGAATGACAAAAGTAGTGCCCAGGAAGCCCCACTCTTCTCCCACTGTACAGAAGATAAAATCGGTGCTTTGTTCAGGCACAAAATGCAGTTTGGTCTGCGTTCCGTTCAGATATCCTTTGCCTGAAAATCCCCCTGAACCAATGGCAATTTTGGATTGGTTTACATTGTACCCCACTCCCTGTGGATCATCTTCCAGCCCCAGTGTTACGTAGATCCTGTGCTGCTGGTGAGGTTTCAGTACATTGTTCATAGCGAAATCCACCGAGATGATAAATACAATGGAAATGATCAATCCGGCCAGGATTTTCATCCGGACATATTCTCTCAAACGGAACCCTTTCACGACAACCACCATGGATACCGGAAGCAGGGAGGCCAGGCCAAGCATGAACAGGGAAAATTCGGTTTGCAAGAGATAATTTATTCCATAGAACAGGCCAAAAATTCCGGCAATCCAAACAGCGTTGCCTACCCCTTTTTTGAAAGATCGTGACGCCACCATATATATGATCAGACTGGCCACCACCAGAAGGAGCAGGATCAGGGCTTTGTCGAGAAGCAATGTGGTAAAAAACAGGAGGGCCAGGGCTGCCAGCATCATCATGATGCTTGCCGAAAAACCCTCCCTGAAAAGCACCAGGATAAAAGCGGAGTAAACCAATACAGAACCGAGATCGGGCTGAAGAATGATCAGCATGGGAGGGACCATGATGATGGCGCCAGCTTTGACCAGGTGCCAGAACCTCTTGAGATTGTAGTTATGAGAAGAGAGAAGATTGGCCAGAGCAAGGGCGGTAATGGGCTTGGCAAACTCAGAGGGCTGAAGCTGAAATCCCCCAATCACAAACCAGCTTTTGGCTCCGTTGATTTCTCTCCCGAAAATTAACACCCCCAGCAGTACCCCCAGCAGGATCACATAAAGAAAATAAGAGAAATAGATGTAAAATTTGGCATCAAGTGCAAGCAATAGCATGGCCAGTACCAGAGAGGCGCCGATCCATATCAGCTGCTTTCCGAAGCGTTGGGACAGATCAAACATGCTCCCGTCGGCTTCCATGATATTGGCTGAATATATATTCATCCAGCCAAAAACCATTATCACCAGCCACAGCAGGATGGAGATCCAGTCCAGGTTTGCCATTGTCCTATTCCTCTGTACCATCATCCATTGTGCTTATTTGGGTAGTGTCTCTTTTTCGTTCAGGAACCACCGGTTGTGTAAGCTGCAATACCCAGTTTTCATACCAGGTTCTTTTGATCTCCCTGGTCAGGTACTTTTCAATCATGAGGCTGGCAATGGGGGCTGCATAGGTGGTGCCGAATCCCTGGTTCTCCACATAAACCGCAATGGCAATTTTGGGATTCTCCTTGGGGGCAAATGCAATAAAAATGGAGTGGTCATTGCCATGCGGGTTCTCAGCTGTCCCGGTTTTGCCGCAAACCCTGATATCCGCAATCCTGGCATTTCTGGCCGTGGAACCCTTTCCCCCGTTCACCACCAGATCCATGCCTTCCACAATAGGCCCGTAATTGGCTGTGTCGATGGTGGTGTAATTTCGTTCCTGATACCTTTCATCTATCTGGTCTTCACCCTCGATGTCCTTAACCAGGTGAGGGGTGATGTAGTATCCGTGATTGGCGATGGTGGCTGTCATGTTGGCCATCTGGATGGGGGTGATCAGCAGTTCCCCCTGTCCGATGGCCAGGGAACGGATGGTGACGTAGTTCCAGTGATTTTCCCCGTATATCCTGTTGAAATAGGACGCTTCGGGGATGTTCCCATCCAGCTCGTTGGTCAGTTCAATTCCCAGGGGTTTGGTGAACCCCATGGAGAGAAGGTGTCCTCGCCAGTTATCATAAGTTGAAGCCGTGTTGGGGAATTTAACATCCTGCAGAGTGCTTTTCAGAACATTGATAAAATAGGTGTTGCAGGAATTCTGAATGGCCTCAATCAGTTTCAGGGGGGTATCGTGCAGGTGGCACGCGGTATGGATATTTCCCACATAGAAACCATAATAACAGTTGTGTGAGGTGTTTATAGAAATGACCTTCTCCTGCAGACCGATAAGTGCCATGATGGTCTTGAAAGTGGAACCTGGAGGATACTGGGCCATCAATGCCCTGTTAAAAAGGGGATTCAGGGTGTCGGCTGCCAGGTCCCCAAAAGCCCGGCTCAGACTACGGCCCACCAGCAGGTCGGGAGTGTAGCTGGGAGCACTCACCATGGCCAGCACCTCACCAGTAGCCGGTTCCAAAGCCACGATACTACCCACGTAGGGGGACATCAGTTTCTCGCCATACTCCTGCAGTTCCATATCCAGGGTGGTGGTCAGGTTTGTTCCCACTACCACCTGCACATCGAGCCTGCCTTCCTGGTAGGACTCAATGGTCTGGTTATGCACATCCTTCAGGAAAACATTTTTTCCTTTCTGCCCCCTTAAATAAGGCTCATAGGCCTTTTCAATTCCTGAAACTCCGATATAATCACCCAGTTGGTAATAGGGCTCATTGTCCAGTATCGACTGATCCACTTCTCCCACATACCCAAGGGCGTGGGAAGCCACAGGGGTGGTATATTCCCTGAGCGTACGGGTCTGTACATAGAATCCTTGAAACTGGAACAGTTTCTCCTGTAGAAGGGCTGCATTTTCGTAGCTGACCTGCTTCATAAAAACAGAAGGGACCCTCATGGAATAGGACCTGGCTGCCCGGAGCCTTTCTTTGGCATCTTCCCTTGTAATATCCAGAATCTGGCACATTTCGGTAGTATCGAAGGGCTCCAGCAAACGGGGGGTGACCATGATGTCGTAAGCAGCCTTATTGTACACCATGATCTTTCCGGTGCGGTCATAGATCAATCCCCTGGCCGGATATATGACCCTGGCACTCTGGGCATTGCTTAAAGCATACTGTTTATACGATTTGTCAACCACCTGAATCTGAAAAAGGCGGATGATAAAAACCAGAGCCACGAGGATGATTGCAGCAGCAAAAACATACCTTCTGTCAGTAAAATGGTTCATCTATTTCCGGAATACAAAATACTGGCTGAGCACAATGGTTGAGGCGGACAGGATTGAACTCAGGATCACCCGGAGCAAGGTACTTAAAAATTCCTTCAGCTGGAACACTTCCAGGTAGAAGAGGGCGAAGTGATGGATGAAGACAATGACCAGGGTATATTTCAGGAACCAGTAAAAACCATAATAGTGGATCCTTGGAAATGAATCGGGTTCATATCCATCGCGGGGTGCCAGCAGGTCGAGCATATAAGACCTTGCAAAGGCTGCCAGAACCGTGGCAGCGGTATGCATTCCCAGCGTGTTGCTGAAAAGATCCAGGGTGAGTCCCAATCCAAATCCCGCAATCAATTGCAGCCACCTGGGGGTTTCAAATGGCATCAGAAGGATGAACAACAGGTAGACATAAGGGATCATGTAACCATTGATCATCACATTGTCCAT
>SPBY01000629.1 GCA_004525825.1 Bacteroidia bacterium | reverse complement strand
TACAACCGGATGCGTTACAGGCTGATGCCTTATATCTATTCCCTGGCAGGGAAGATTCATTTCGATGATTATACCCTGATGCGGCCCCTGGTCATGGACTTTCCTTCAGATCCCGAAGTAGAGAATATTTCTGACCAGTACCTGTTCGGGCCCTCCATCATGGTAAATCCGGTATACCGGTACAAAGCCAGGGAGCGAAACGTCTATTTCCCGGGCGAGAAGGGATGGTATGATCTGCACACGGGAAGGTATTTTCAGGGGGGCCAGTGGATGAAAGTGGATGCCCCTTATGAGCAGATTCCATTGTATGTGAGGGCCGGGGCCATTCTGCCGGCGGGACCTGCCATCCAATATGTAAATGAAAAACCAGCAGATCCCATCCACCTCTTTGTATTCGGGGGTGCAGATGGAGAATTCACTCTCTATGAAGACGAAGGCCTCAACTACAATTATGAAAATGGCGATTTTGCTACTATAGTCCTCCGATATGATGATGCCGCCAAGAGCCTTACCATTGAGGAGCGGCAGGGCTCATTCGATGGCATGACCCATCTGCGTACCTTCCATGTGACACTGATTGATGAAGAGCATCCCGGATCGCTGTTATTAGACTCCCGGCCAGGTCACACCGTGCAATATGAGGGCCAAAAAACAGTGCTTCAGCTTTAAAAAATTGTATCTTCGCAGGTTTAAATGTGTAATGCATACACATTAGTGTGCAAAAGACATTGAACCTAAGCAATTATGAGGGAGAAAGAACAGTTGGCTTCACAGATCAGAAAGCTAATTCCGTTGATAATGATGTTTTTTTTATCAGAGGCGATGTCTATGTCCTCCGTAGATTCCCTGTCTTACCAAATTATTCAAACCGATTCGCCCATCAAAATTGACGGAGTACTAGATGAACCCATCTGGAGCGAAGTTCCTGTGGCCAATGGTTTTTGGATGAGTTACCCGGTAGATGACCGCAAGGTGGAAGACCGCCTTCAGACCGAATTACGGATGACTTCGGATGAACAATATATTTACATTGGAGCAATCTGTTACGGACCGGAAGAGTATGTAATTAGAACCCTCAAGCGGGATGCTGAATTCTGGGACGAAGACGGATTCGGGGTGGTGATTGATCCAGTCAATGAAAAAACCAATGGATTCACTTTTGGGGTAAGCCCTGCCGGGGATCAGACCGAATATCTGGTGACCGGACAAACAGGTCGCCGGGAGGACCTGCAGCCTGGACGATTGCGCAAAGGGGTGAACCTTGCCTGGGACAACAGATGGTTTGCGGAAGTGACCAACCATCCGGACCATTGGGTGGTGGAGATCGCCATTCCCTTTAAAACTCTTCGTTTCAATGAGAACAAGAGCGACTGGGGAATCAACTTTTTTCGCAGGGATGCCTCCACCAACACCATACATACCTGGGCCCCTGTCCCCATAGAATTCAATGAAACGGACCTGGGATATACCGGGGTTCTCTACTGGAACCAGGCCCCTGAAAAAACTACCCGCAACTTTTCCATCATCCCCTATGCCCGCGGAGGAGTATCCAGGGATTATGAAGCAGGTAATCAGGCCGAACCCATATTCCAGGCGGGAGTGGACGCCAAGGTTCCGGTAACCTCCAGCATGAACCTGGACCTGACCGTGAATCCCGATTTTTCCCAGGTAGAAGTGGATGAACAGGTCATTAACCTGACTCTTTTTGATATCAGGCTGCCCGAAAAGCGTCTCTTCTTTCTCGAAAACAGCGATATATTTGAAGACTTCGGGGTCCCTCCCATGCGACCTTTCTTCTCCAGAAAAGTAGGATTGGATGAAGTTGGAACGCCCATCCCCATTTTGTATGGCGCCAGGCTCAGTGGAAATGTAAATAAGAACCTCCGGATGGGGGTCATGAACCTGCAAACCCGGGAGCAGGAAGATTTCCTTGCACAGAATTATACCGTGGCATCCTTTCACCAGCAGGTACTGGAACGCTCTGTCATCAAAGGGTACATCCACAACCGCAATGCCCTCAGGGCAGAGGATCCCGACTACAACAGGAACGTAGGGCTGGAGTTCCTGTACCAGTCGACCGATGGCCGCTTCCAGACCTTTGGCGGTTATTCAAAATCTTTTTCGCCGGAACTGACAAAGAAAAGCAGCGCTTTCCATGCCGGAATAGGTTACGACAACCGCAATATTAGTGTTTATTCCAACCTGACGGGAATGGGTGAAAACTATCGGGCAGATATGGGCTACTTAATGGGCCAGAAGTATTACGACGCTGAAAGAGATACCTCCATCTACATCGGCTTTTATCACCTGTTCTCCAGGGCAGCCTACACCTTCTATACCGAAAAGAACAAACGCATCCTCTCCCACGAGATCAATGGCCGGCAGATTTACGACTTCGATACTGAAATGTCGATGCTGAACAACGAACTGGAGGCTGGTTATATATTGAAGTTTAAATCGACTGCCCAGTTC
>SPBY01000002.1 GCA_004525825.1 Bacteroidia bacterium | reverse complement strand
TTCTTTTACCTCTTCAATGGTGATGCGGGACACATCCACATTGTATTTGGAACTCTTGTCACCAAAAATGATTACCCCCAGTACACCGAGCATCAAAGCCCCAAATACAAAGTACCAGATGGTTTTACGGGAAAAGAATCCTTTGCTCTCAAGTTTGCGGTCCATTCCAGACTGATCGTGATCGTTCATCTTTAAGTTTTTTATTTCGACCTTCTAGTGCAGAAGCTGTGCCAAAAGAGGTAACATTTTGATAATGTATAACTTAATTATTGCACCGGACACTTCACTCTCAAAAAAGTGTTCGATTTTGGGATTAATATGTACGATATCGTACACTACTTTAGATAATTATCTTATCTTTAATTAAGAAATAAGCTGAATCTGAACAGATTGCACAATAAGGCATTCTTTTTGATAGACTTACTGGTCAAACGATACTAAATACTGAAGATGGAACAGAAAATTGGAAGAATCCTGGCAGTGGATGACAATGAAGACATCCTGTTTGCCCTGAAGTTGTTGCTGCGTCCCCACGTAGAAATCATAGAGACCCTTTCCGGTCCGGAGCGGATTCCGGAAGTGATGAAGAAACAGGACTGGGATGTGGTCCTCCTGGATATGAATTTCACCAAGGATGCCATCAGTGGTCAGGAGGGATTTGATGCCCTCTCCCAGATTCTTGAGATTGACGACCAGGCTGTGGTGGTTTTTATCACCGCCTACGGCGATGCTGAGAAAGCAGTGAAAGCCATTAAAATGGGAGCCACCGATTTTATACTGAAACCCTGGCAGAACGAAAAGATCCTGGCCACCATCAATTCGGCCATCAGTCTGCGCCGCACCCGCTTGCAGGCACAGAGTCTGAAACTTAAACAGCAGGAGATCAGTGCAGTACTCGACCAGCCCTACACCGATTTTGTGGGGCAATCTCCCGAAATGTACGAGGTTTTCACTACCATCAAAAAGGTGGCCGCCACCGATGCCAATGTGTTGATCCTGGGTGAAAACGGAACCGGGAAGGAGCTCGTGGCCAGGGCACTCTACCGGGATTCTCTCCGCAAGGACGAAGTATTCATCAGCGTGGACCTGGGGTCCATCCCCGAAACCCTTTTCGAGAGTGAACTCTTCGGTCACGAAAAAGGAGCCTTTACAGATGCCCATAAAATGAAACAGGGCCGGTTTGAAATTGCCTCCTCCGGAACCCTGTTCCTCGATGAGATCGGAAACCTTACCTATCCGCTGCAATCCAAACTGCTTACTGTACTCGAAAGGCGTGAGATTACCCGGGTGGGATCCACCAAACCCATTCCCATTGACGTAAGAATGATCTGCGCCACCAACAGCAACATTCACCAGGAGGTGGCCGACGGAGTATTCCGTCAGGACCTGCTCTACCGGATCAATACGGTGGAGATCCACCTGCCCTCCCTGCGCGACCGCACCGGCGATGTGCCCCTGCTGGCCGACCACTTCCTGAAAATCTACAGCAGGAAATACCGCAAGCCGATCCGTAACATCCAGTCCTCTGCCATCAAGAGGCTGAACCAGTATAACTGGCCCGGCAACGTCAGGGAACTGCAGCATGCCATCGAACGTGCAGTCATCATGTGTGACGGCACCAGTCTGGGTCCCGACGATTTCATCCTCTCCTCGGGTGTCCGAAGCAGCGGGGGACTTGAACTGGAATCCTACAACCTGGAGGACATAGAGAAAACCATCATTGAAAAAGTACTGAAGACCAACCAGGGGAACGTTACCCAGGCTGCCACCCAGCTGGGACTGACCCGGACGTCGCTCTACCGAAGAATGGAAAAACATGGGCTTTAAACAGTTTCGATTTAACATCGTCCTTAGGGTACTTTTGCTCACTTCCACGTGCCTGGCCCTGTTCATCACCCTGAACAGCACCTTCACCTTTACGCCCATTCTGGTGGCAGGACTGATCATTTACCAGGTGTGGTCGCTTATCAGGTATGTGGACCGGACCAACAGGGAGTTGGCCGGATTCCTGGAGTCGATCCGTTATTCAGAATTCACCCGAACTTTTCAGATCAGTGACCGGGGCAGCTCCTTCAATGAACTGAATGCTGCCTTTAACGATGTGATGAGAGATTTTCAGCAGGTGAGATCCGAACGCGAGGAGCATTTCCATTACCTGCAGAGCATTGTACAGAGCATTGATGTGAGTATCCTGGCCTACCAGCGCGACGGCACTGTTGAGATGATCAACCCTGCGGCCAAAAAGCTGTTCCAGGTCAACAGCCTTCGGAACATCAACATGCTAAGGACACTCAGTGAAAAGCTGGCCAATACCCTGCTCACCATCAATCCAGGAGAAAATAAACTGGTAAAGGTGCAGGACGAGGAGGACCTCCTTCAGCTGGCCATCTTTGCCACCGAATTCAAGGTGAAAGACAAGGTGATCCTCCTGAGTACCATCAAAAACATCCAGAATGTGCTGGAAGAGCAGGAGACCGCCGCCTGGCAAAAACTGATCAGGGTTCTGACCCATGAGATCATGAATTCCATTGCCCCCATTTCTTCGCTCTCCTCCACGGTGGAAACCATGGTCAGACCCTATACTAATGGCGAGAAAGATATGCCCGACATGGACATGGGCACCATACATGAGATTCAGGGAGCCCTGCAAACCATCAACAAACGCAGCACCGGCTTGATGAATTTTGTGGAGACCTACCGAAGTCTTGCAAGGATCCCTGAGCCCAACTTCGCAGTGGTCAAGATGCAGGAACTGATCCAGAATGTGCATACCCTGATGAAAAAGGAGGCCGAGAAGAAAAACATCACCCTGAGCACCTCCATGGAACCCGATACCATTGAGGTACAGATCGATGAACAATTGATCGAACAGGTGCTGATCAACCTGATAAAAAATTCTGTCCAGGCGCTGGGCGGATCCAAAGAGGGTCAGATTCTGATCAGGGGTTTCTACAACAAAAGAGGACGCCCCTCCATCCAGGTGATAGATAATGGCCAGGGGATCCTGGACGATGTGATTGATAAAGTCTTCATTCCCTTCTTTACCACCAAACGTAGCGGATCGGGAATCGGGCTAAGCCTTTCCAGGCAGATCCTGAGGCTCCATGGAGGCACCATCACTGCCAAATCCATACCCAATGAAGAGACCATTTTCACCATGACCTTCTAACAGTTTTGCTCTATTTTCAATGCCCGGAATGCAATGATCCCTGCCCTTTTTCGTTTAAGAAGAAGTAAATTCCCATTGCCCATGGATACCAGAAAATTTTCTTTCCTGATGCTTGCCATGTCTTTCTTGCTGACTCAAGAGCTAAGCGCACAGCTGAAGACCACGCTCAACCTTGAAGCCGGAACCATGTGGAACATGCTCAAAGTGGATGATCCGGGCCATCTTTTTCAGAAGGCCAATGTGCGCAGTTACGTAACCGGCATTACCGTAGGACAGGAGATTATTCCGAATCTTTCAGTGCACACCGGTCTGCTGTTTGTGCCCCTGAGAGATGGAATCAATATAGTTGATGAACGACCCCATCAGGTTCAGTGGACCTCCCTAAATTCTTTTATGATCCCGGTGAGGGTCGAGTACAGGATTCAGCCCACCGAGTTCCCTGTAAGCTTTACCCCCAGGGTCGGATATGTGCACCGCCTTAACTCGCAACCGCAAACCATGTACACGTACTCGAGCATACTATCGGCCCCCGATGGATCGGCTTATACTTACGATGTTCAGCAGGTTTTTGATCAACCCAGCTCGCATATGCTTGAGGTGGGTGTGGGTATCAACCTCTCACTGTCAGGAGCTTGGCGGGCTTCATTCAACCTAAGCTACATGACCGCACTTTTCGATTCACCTTCCAATATATATTCCCTGGACTATGCCGGCGAATCGGGCAGTCCCACCTCCACCTTCTACACCTCCAAAGGCAATTCACTCTATACCACACTCGCTTTCAACCTTCCGCTGAGCAATATCTGGCAGAACAAAGATTACCGGGTGAGGGCGAGGATAGAAAATTCGGTGTATAAAGGGAAGCCGGTGGACAAAAGGGGACAGGTGTACCTGGGAGGTGATATTGGTTCTCTCTGGCGCCAGTTCAGCAGCACCAATCCGGCCGTGGGGGCGAGACCCATGAGCGATCGTGGTCTGTTCACTTATGCGAACCTGCACACCGGCATCTATGCAGGCTACATGCTTACCGGTGAGCTGGGTGTGGATATTGGGGTGTACTACCAGCGTTCCAGCACCTTTTATGCCATCATGTACGACCACGAGGTGGACTATGTGACCAGTGTTCCCGCACCCATGTACCTGGAATTCCCGGTAAGGATCAGGTATTTCTACGATTTGTATAAGGGAAAGGTCCATGTGGCTATCAACGGAGGGGTCTCTGTACTCACCCATTTCGCCAGGGAAGTATACAACCAGGGCACGGGCGACTTTACTTATTACTCCCCCACCACCTCGGCCCAGGTCAGTGCCACCACCTCTTATTCCGCTTCCAGAAACGCTCCCCTCCTGCCCGTGCTGCGACTGGGGACCGGTGTGGAATACAAATTGCCCATGGAGTTCCCCCTGATTGCCACCTTGTATGTAAACTACATGCAGGGCTTTATGAAGGCAGATGATATCGAGGTAAGCAACAGCCTCCCCGAGACACCCACCGTATCCACCATCTCCTACGAAGGAAGTGGCTGGAGCGTGGATCTGGGTGTAAAGATTCCCTTCCGGCTGGGAGCCAATGCCCAATGCGGCAAGCTTCCTGACAGAGATGAGTTGAAATGAAAACGTTCATCTTCATAGCCTTCGTCTTGCTCGTGGCAAATACAGACAAGTGTATAAGTCCCCTGACTGCACAGGAGCGGTTCCACCACATTATCGACTTTGTGGAGCTGCCTGCTGAACTGAACATCCCCGGCGACAGTGCCTGCTTCATCGAATTCAGGGAACAATGGACCTTCCTGGCCAAAGGAGGATTGATCAAAGAGGTCACAGGTCAAGAATTCTCCTGTTCCAGCGAGTTTCCCCTACCCGATGGAGTCGCCCGGATCAATGACATAAGCTATGAATTCATGCTGCTCGATCCCCACCTGGCGGAATCGGGAAACAAGGCATTTTCCGGTCCCGATTCCATGGACAATTATACCAGGAAGCTGCAGGCCGATCTCATCGAACTGATCCAGACACATGCTCCCATAAGTCCCCGCTATGATCCCCGGAAACAGTTGCTCTCCGTCTATTTTCATGAGGAGTGGATCATAAATCCCGATTCCATGGAGATCCTTAAAAAGGTGAGCGCAATTACCCCGGTCATCTGGCAGCGTAGGCAAACCGTCGAGGGAAAAAGCATCGATGAGGGCGATTCCGGTCTGCCGGTCTACTACAAGACTCCTCTTCAAAAGATCTTTCTGCGCCATCCATAGTCCCTTTTCACAGAAGTGATCCATTAAAGGGGTTTTTCTATCTTTGGAAAAACCCACTTTTTTTATGTCCAGGGAACATCTTCTCACCACCTATACGGAACGAATTGAGCATTTCGAAAAGGCCATTCGCCAGCAGACCGGAAAAATCAACCTCTTGTCCCTGGCCCGTCTGGCTGTCCCAGTAGCGTCGGTCTGGTTTGTGGTACTGGGTGTGAGGCAACACTCCCTTCTGCTCTATTTCCTTTCCGCAGCCATGGTTCCTCTTTTTCTGGTCCTGGTCAGTATTTTCAACAGACACAAGGAACGGAGAGATCTTTTGCGGCAATTAGTTTCTGTGAACGAAACCGAATTATCCTGTCTCGACCATGACTATCACTCCCTGCCCGATGGTTCGGATCATGCCGATACATCCCACGCCTGGTCGCACGATCTGGATCTCTTTGGCACCGGATCGCTGTTTCAGTACCTCAATCGCACCTCCACTCCCAAAGGGGACCTAATCTTGGCTGGATTACTTAGCAATGAACCCGGATCGGTTTCTGTCATTCGTGAACGACAGCAGATAGTGTCAGATTTGAAGGAGCGAATTGATTTCAGGCAGGAGTTTTGCGCACGAGCTCGCCTGGTGGAAGAGAAAGCCGAAGATTTCGGGGATATTTCTCACTGGCTGAATTCATCGGCTTATATCCGCGATCACAGGTGGCTATTCTACCTGGCCATCCTGGTCAGCACAATTTCGGTGACCACCCTCATCTGGGGAATATTTGATGCCAGCATGCTCTGGTTTCTGCTTTTAATCTTTGCATTCAACCTCATGGTGCTTTCACCCTTTCTGATGCGAACCAACCGTTACCAGGCAGTTATCTCAAAAAAACATGCTTTGCTGGAGGGCTATGCAAAGCTTTTGAGAATCATTGCCAGCCAGTCCTTCGAACATCCTGAACTTAGCTCCAGGGGTCTTCAGGCACAAAAGGGAATGAATGAAGTGAGGCATCTTTCCAGACTGCTGAATGCCTTCGACCAGAGACTCAGCATGCTGCTGGGAGCTATTTTCAATGGATTGTTCCTCTTCGATTTTATCATGATGCACCTTCTGGAGCGGTGGAAGGAGCGTAACCAGCAGGAAATCCTGGAATGGATAGAGCTTTGCGGATGGACCGATGCCATGGTCAGCCTCTCGGGTTTCGCCTGGAACCACCCTGACTTCGTCCTCCCACAGGTGGGTGAAGAACAACAGGCCATTGAATTTTCCCAGCTGGGCCATCCCCTGATCCCCGTTAAGAAAAGGGTAAACAACGATATCTCCATCGACAGCGAGAAGGTGGTGGTGATCACCGGTGCCAACATGGCCGGAAAATCCACTTTTCTGCGCTGCCTGGGAGTTAATATGGTTCTGGCCTATGCAGGTTGTCCGGTTTGCGCTCAAAAATTTGATTTTGGATACATGGGGCTTTACTCCAGCATGCGGACAGCCGACTCCCTGAAGGATGAGGAGTCCTATTTCCTGGCCGAAATTAAAAAGCTCCAGCTGATTGTAAAACGCATGGAGAAGGGGCTGCCCCTGATGATCCTGCTGGATGAAGTTCTGAAAGGCACCAACACCACCGATAAGAAACGGGGATCGGTGGGACTGATCCAGAGAACTCTGAACTACCCGGTCCGCTGCTTTATTGCCACCCACGACCTAAGCCTGGGAGAGCTCGAAGCTGCTCACAAAGGGGAGGTGGTGAACTTCTGTTTTGAAAGCTATATCAAAGACATGGAGCTGAGCTTTGATTATACCATGCGCAAAGGTATTGCCACCAACATGAACGCTTATTTCCTGATGAAGCAGATGGGAATTGTGGATTAATCAGAGAAACCATGCAGGATTTTTCAGGACCCATCGCACAGACCGACTCCATCTCCACCGCCGAAAGGCTGATCACTGGTTTTTCGGACCTGGCCTGGGGCACGCCACTGCTGGTACTCTTGCTCGGGGGGGGACTCTTTTTCCTGCTGTATTCCAGGTTACTTCCCTTCAGGTACTTCAGCCATGCCATAGCCATCCTGCGGGGTAAGTACGACAATCCCGATGAACCCGGACAGATCAACCATTACCAGGCACTCTCCACGGCACTGGCCGCCACTGTGGGAATGGGCAACATCACCGGAGTGGCCCTGGCCATCACCATGGGAGGTCCGGGTGCCATCTTCTGGATGTGGGTGAGCGCCCTTTTGGGAGTAACTACCAAATACTTCACCTGCACCCTGGCCGTGATGTACAGGGGCCGCGACTCCAAAGGGGAGCTGCAGGGCGGTCCCATGTATGTGATTGTGGAGGGCCTGGGAAGGAACTGGAAACCGCTGGCCATATTCTTCTCGCTCATGGGCATGATCGGCGTGCTCCCCATGTTCCAGGTGAACCAGCTGACCCAGGTTATTCGTGATGTGGTGCTGATTCCCAACCAGGTAAGTGCTGGCTTCACCTCCAACCTGGTGTCGGGCCTGATCGTAGCGGTACTTGTAGGTGTGGTGATCTTTGGTGGAATCAAAAGAATCGGAAAAGTAACCGGGCGCATGGTTCCCGTCATGGTAGTACTCTATGTGATCTCGGTGCTGTTTATCATCTTCTCCCGGCCTGAGAACATCCTGCCCAGCTTTGGCTTGATTTTCAGGGATGCTTTTACGGCAGAATCGGTTCTGGGAGGATCGCTGGGCGCCCTGGTAATCACAGGAGTAAGAAGGGCAGCCTTCTCCAATGAGGCCGGAATTGGCACTGCACCCATGGCCCACGGAGCAGCAAAAACCAATGAACCGGTCCGGGAAGGACTGGTGGCCATGCTGGGGCCGGTGGTCGACACCATCGTGGTCTGTACCATGACCGCCATGGCGCTGATCATGACCGGAGTATGGAACTTGGGGGAATCGGACGGGATCACTCTGACTGCCGATGCCTTTGAACTGGCCATGCCCGGATTCGGCCCCTACCTGCTCACCATCTGTGTAGCGGTCTTCTCCCTATCCACCATGCTCTCCTTTCCCTATTACGGCACCAAGTGCTTTTCCTTTGTGTTCGGAGCCGGGCACAGCTATCTCTATAAGTGGTTCTACCTGATCACCATCCCCCTGGGTGCCACCGCTACCCTGGGTACCGTGGTGGGAATTTTTGATGGTGCCTATGCATTGATGGCCTTTCCCACCATGATATCGGCTCTGCTCCTGTCGCCCAAAGTGGTCAGGGCCTCCAAAGACTACTTCCGAAGACTCAAAAAACAGCCTCATGGATCGAATTAAAACCTGGATACTGGAATACAGGATCGTCCTGCTTTTTACATTGGGTAAACTGCTTGTGCACCTGCTCACCGCCACCAACTATGGCTTGCAGCGCGATGCTTACCTCTACCTGGCACAATCGCGTCACCTGGATTGGGGCTTTTTCAGCACTCCCCCACTGTTGGCCTTTGTCACCCGTATCCATACCCTGGTATGGGGAGACTCCCTGCTGGCAGTCAGGCTGCTTCCGGCCCTGGTGGGCGCCACCAGCCTTTTCCTGGTGGGCTGGCTGATCAAACAACTGAAGGGAGGAAGCAGGGCCCAGGTCATCGGCTTAACGGCCGTTTTACTATCTCCTGCCTACCTAAGACCCGCCTTGCTGCTACAGCCTGTGATCTTTAACCACCTGTTCTGGCTGCTGGCCGCAGTGGTGGTTTTTCAGCTGGTTCGTAAACAGGAACCCAGACAACTCCTCTGGCTGATCCCGGTGCTGGGTCTTGGATGGCTGGCCAAGTATTCCATCATCTTCTATGCATCGGCCCTTCTTGCTGCCCTGGTGGTCAGTCCCCACAGAAAATTGCTTTGGAGCAAATACCTTCCCTGGACCCTGGCAGGGGGATTGCTTATAATTCTCCCCAACCTGCTCTGGCAGCATATGCATAACTGGCCGGTGATCACGCACATGTCGGAACTACAGGATACCCAGCTGGGGAATGTGGTATTGAAGGATTTTATTTCCGCACAACTCCTTATGCACCTGCCTGCTGTTCCAGTGTGGATCGGTGGCCTCTTCTACCTGCTCTTTCACCCAAAGGCCAAGTCCTACCGGCTCTTTGCCCTTGCCTTCCTCTTTACCCTGGTGTTAATCATCCTGCTGAAGGGGAAATTTTACTACACCATTGCCGCCTATACCATGCTGATGGTATTCGGGGGCATTGCCTGGGAGCAGTGGTCGGCCCGACCACGCCGATGGATCGCCTGGCTGGTGCTGGCCCTGATCCTCAGCAACGGAATATTTGCCCTACCCTTCAGCCTGCCCATTTACAAACCTGATCGCATGGTGGAGTATGGGAAAAAAATGGTGGAATGGGGACTGGGCGTGATGCTGAAGTGGGAAGACGGGGAGATTCATGACCTGCCCCAGGATTATGCCGATATGGTGGGCTGGGATGAGCTGGGAACCAAGGTATGGCATTTCTATGATTCGCTGAGCGACTCTGTCAAAGAAGGCACCCTGGTTTACGGGGAGTTTTACGGATGCGCAGCCTCCATGGAATATTTTCGTCCCGATGCCTCCTACCCGGAGGTGTACAGCTTCAACGATGCTTATACAGAGTGGATCCCCCGATCGCCTGAATTTAGCCATATGATCTATGTGGGTTATTCTGACCGTGTAAGTGACTATTTCCAGGAGACCACGCTGGTGGGGAGGGTCGAGCATCCGCAGTTCAGGGAACAGGGACTCCCCATCTGGTTCGGGACACATCCCACGCCAAAACTCATGGCCGACTGGGAAGAGGCCTGGCAGGAGAATGTGGCTCCCTTTAATCGGAAACAGGGGGACTAAGGGAATCCAGTTTTTTTACGGTCCTCAGGAACTGCCTGAAGGACATTGGTTTGGCCACAATACTTCGTTGCCGGTCAAGTAGAAAGAGAGAGGGTGTGGCGTAGACCTTATAATCCGAAGGTATCTTTCCGTACCATCCCAATGGATCGTGTGCAGTAATCCACTGCGGAGCCAGTAGCTCATACATATATTCAAAATTGGCAGCGGAAGTGTCAATAGAGATGGCCACCACCTCCAGGTCCAGAGTATTCTCCGTAAGATACCAATCATGTAATTCCGGCATCAGTCTACGACAACCTTCACAGGTACTGGACCAGAACATGACCAGGACCCAGGGATTGTCCATCCGCGAAAGCCGGTGAATCATTCCATCCACATCGCGCAATACAAAATCAGGTGCTTGTTCTCCCGGAGTCATCTTCTTATACCCTTCCATCCTGGAAAGCACCAGATCCACAATGTCCGATTCACAGGCCTCGTCCAGATAGTGATCGGCCAGGTGCATCTGCACCTTCTCCATACCAAGCAGTTCAAAGCCCTCCAGCAGGAATTCCACCACAAAAGCCCGAAGCTCCTGATCCCTGCTTACATTCACCATGATCTGGTCCACCGCTTCCATAAACTGCTCTTCCTGCTGATCCATGTCCAGGTTTCTATCCTTGTAGAGCGACAGGTAATCGATCAGTTTGTAGGTGTAGACAGGTGCAGAGAGCAGGGCAGGATCATCTATGGCTGCATGGTCAAAGAAACACTGTTTCAGGGTATCGATTCGCTGCAGATGACTCATCTCACCGGGAACGTGCGGGGATCTGAAGGCATTCATGATCCTTACGGCATAAAAATCCGGGTATAGGTGAGTCAATGAATCCATGTAAGCGCTGCGTTCCCGTTGAAGTTCGTTGTATCGTTCCACCACAGAATCTCGATCCTCAGTGCCTGGTCCGCTGGGATAGAGCTGTCCATATAGGGTCATTAGTTCTGCTTCGTAGTCCAGCTCAAAACCCATGAATTCCTTATACGTCAGGTTCTCCAAAGAATTTTCAAAGTAAGGTACAGGACCCAACTCCGTGGAGGCTACGAAGATTTCCAAATTCTCTCCATTGAAGATAAACTCTACAAAGCGGTTCTGCATCCTCACCTCCCCGATCCGGTCCGCATAGATGATCCTGTAAAGTCCCGGGGTGGCATCGCCCGGTAACATGAAATAAAAAAATCCGGTAGTGGTCTCCATGCTGTCGACCACCCTGAAGCGGTCGTCATGAAAGGAAGCCAGCAGCACCGGTCCCGCTTCGGCATTTTCAATGGTCCCCTGGATCAGCCAGGACTGTCCATGCAGGCAGTGGCAACCCATCCACAGGAATGCTATTAGCCAGGTTGTCCTCTTTATTTTATCCCAAATAGGCATGAAATATCCCTTATAGGTATGAATTATCCCTTACAGGCATGAATTTAGTAAAATGGACGGTAGTTTTTGTTAAAACTATATAGCGAACCAATGAATATCCTAACTTGTTATGTAATTATGGAACAGCAACAAAAGAACAACAGCACATGGCTGGATATAGTAAGCAGGTATAACAAACCGGATACCCGGCTTAGCATCTGGCAGATCGTAAACTCCCTGGGGCCCTATTTGCTCCTCTGGGTAGCCATGTATTACAGCCTTCAGATTTCCTACTTCCTGACCCTGGGTCTCGCAATCGTGGCAGCAGGATTCCTGGTCAGGGTATTCATTATTTTTCACGATTGCGGTCATGGCTCCTTTTTCCGTTCCAAAAAGGCCAACAAGATTGTGGGCACCATATTGGGCAGTCTGGTATTCACCCCCTACGACCGCTGGCACCTCGACCATGCCATCCATCACAAAACAGTAGGCAACCTGGACAAAAGGGGCAACGGCGATGTCTGGACCCTTACGGTGGATGAGTATGAAAAGCTGAGCCGAAACAAAAAGTTCATTTACCGGCTCTACAGGAATCCGCTGATTCTTTTCGCGGTGGCGCCCTTCATCCTCTTTGTGATCTGGTTCCGTTTTACCCGTAAAGGCATGGGAAAAGCCGAACGAAGAAGCGTGTATGTGACCGACCTGATTATCCTGGCCTTCTGTACCGCAGGAATCCTTCTGATGGGCTGGAAAGCCTTCCTGATGATCCAATTGCCGGTGATCTACATAGGCACCCTATCGGGGGTCTGGCTCTTTTATGTGCAGCATCAGTTTGAAGATGTGATCTGGACCCGGCAGGAGGATTGGGATTACCAGAAAATGGCCCTTGAAGGGAGTTCATTTCTGAAGTTTCCCAGGTTGCTGCAGTGGTTTTCCGGAAACATCGGCTATCACCACATTCACCACCTCAGCCCAAAGATTCCCAACTACAACCTGGAACGTTGTCACAAAGAGAACCAGATGTTTTCTGAGATTACTCCCGTGACCTTCGTACCCCGCTTACGTACCATGGCCCTTCGGCTATGGAACGAACAGACCGGACGCTTGATTAGCTTCAGGCAGTACCGGAAATCAATGGCATATGGCAAAGGATAAGAAAGAAAAGAAAGCTTCTTCTTTCGGCTGGCTCAGGCTCTCTCTCGAACTCGTCGTGGTGTTCGTGGGTGTTACCGGTGGCTTCCTCTTCGATAGTTACCGGGATGACCGATCGGATCGAAACCTGGAAAAAAAGTACCTGGTGAGCCTTCACCAGAACCTGGTAGCCGATTCCACGGAATTACATGCATCCATCGGGAACAACAGGAACAACGTGGATATCAGCGAACAGGTGGTCCGCTCCATGCGGAGGAGTAATCTCAGTAGTGACTCAGCCCTGAGGGTGATCCAGGTGATGGTCTCCTTCTACAACCTGAACCTGAACGATGCCACTTACCAATCCATTGTCAGCAGCGGTAACCTGGGGCTCATCAGAGATTATAAGATAAAGGAAAAGATTGTAAACTACTACCAGTCGCAGGAGGATATGCAATATGTGGAAGGGGTGTACAACAATTATATAAATAATTATGTGATCCCCTATGTGTTCAAATACGTGGATTTTATTTCAGGGGAAACGGACCTTGGCTTTGATGCAAATGACAGGGAGTTCAGGAACATCACCAGTGGATACTATGTTTTGGCCAGACAGCAAATCGAATTGATGGAGTCTCTCGATTCCATATGCCTTGACCTGAAGAATAGGGTGGCTATTGCGATAGAGGAACTATAGAATATGTAAATTCAGGAAGCAAGTCAACTTCAAATATTAGCTCACGTTTTTGTATATTGCAAACAATCACCCATAAACTGCCGTCCCCATGAAAAAACTTTATTTGCTCCCCATCCTCCTTGTCCTGATACTCGCCTGCAACGTAGGACCGAAACAAGAAAAAGCAGCTGAACCCGAAGAGTGGATTCAGCTATTTAACGGAAAGGACCTGGAGGGGTGGACCATCAAAATGAACAAACACCAGATTGATGAAAACTTCAACAATACCTTCAGGGTGGAAAACGGTTTAATGATCACCCGCTATGACCAGTATGAAAAATTTGATGGTGAGTATGGCCACATCTTTTATAATACCCCCTTCTCTCACTACAAGCTCCGGGTGGAGTACAGGGTAGTAGGCGAGCAGGTCCAGGGGGGAGCAGGTTGGGCCGTGAAAAACAGGGGTGTGATGTTCCATGCCCAGTCGCCTCAATCCATGTTGGTCAACCAGGAATTCCCGGTATGCATCGAAGCGCAGTTCCTGGGCGGACTGGGTGAGGGCGAACGTCCCACCGGCAACCTGTGTACTCCCGGAACCCATGTGGTCATAGACGGGGAACTGGTCAAGAGACACTGCACCAATTCCATTTCTCCGACTTTTCATGGAGAAGAATGGGTCCTCTTCGAACTGGAGGTTCGCGGCGACAGCATCATCCACCACATTGTCAACGGCGATACGGTATTAACCTACTCCAAACCTCAGGTGGGCGGTGGCGATGTTCCGGAAGGCTATCCCATTCCTGAAGGCACACCCATCACCTCGGGTTACATTGCCTTGCAGGCCGAAAGCCACCCTTTCGAATTCCGGAAAGTGGAGCTTCTCGACCTGTCTCGATAATTTTTTTTCAGGAAGTTCAAGCATAGGGTTGGAATGAGTTAATAGATTTCCTATCTTTTCGGCTTACTAAAAAAACTTCTCACTATGGACAAAAATGAAATCCTGACTAGGGTTAAGGGTGTGGTAAGTGCAGTGCTGAAAACCGACAGCTCAGAAATCACCGATGATGCCAATTTTGTTTTCGACCTGGGCGCCGACTCCATGCAGAGCGTGGAACTTGTGGCCGGCTTCGAAGAGGAATTCGATATTGAAATGGACCAGGACAGGGCTTTGGAGGTTCAGAGCATCGACGATGCGGTGAATTTCATTGCAGAATATGTGTAATATCCAGGACGACATTTCTATTCATATGGAAGAGTTATATCATCTTCGCCAGAAGAACCTGGAGACGATTTTTCATCCAAAATCGGTCGCCATTGTTGGTACCAACAAAGTAAAAGGTACCGTTCCCCACGACATCCTCGACAGCATCCTGAAAGCAGATTTCACGGGTATTGTCTACCCTGTAAGCCCAAGAGAAACAAGCATCAAAGGGATTAAAGCCTACAAGTACGTCGTCGACATACCCGACGAAGTGGACCTGGCCATCCTGGTCTTCCCCAGCTCTGTGAACCACATGGCCCTGGAGCAGTGTGGTCAGAAAGGCATTAAATCGGTCATCATCATCTCTGCCGGATACAAAGAGGTGGGTGCAGCCGGACTGGCTAAGGAGAAGCAGTTGATTGAAATTGCCCGGAAGTATGACATGTCCTTTATCGGACCCAACTGCCTGGGAGTGATCAATACTGCTCCCGAAACCTTGCTAAACGCCTCTTTCGCCCGGGAAATGCCGGAAAAAGGAAACATCGGTTTCCTATCCCAGAGCGGTGCTCTTTGCACAGCAGTACTGGATTACGCCAGGGCCAAACACATCGGTTTTTCCAAATTCATCTCTTTCGGGAACAAGGCGGACATCAGCGAGATCGACCTCCTGTACTACCTGATGAAGGATGATGAGACCAAAGTCATCCTGATGTATCTGGAAGAGATAAGCGACGGTAAGGCCCTGATGAAGGCAGCTCGAGATGTGATTGAGCAAAGCGGGAAACCCATCCTGATCATTAAGTCGGGCCGCACCAATGAAGGAGCCTCCGCAGCTGCCTCTCATACCGGTTCCCTGACAGGGAAAGATGAAATCTGTGGTGCAGCCTTTGAACAAGCCGGGATCATACGCTGTGATAATATCGAGGAGATGTTCAACAAGGCCATCGCCTTTGCCTACCAGCCCGCTCCGGCCACGGAGAAAGTGGCCATCATTACCAATGCAGGGGGACCTGGGGTACTTACCACCGATGCTGCCATCTCCAGGGGACTTAAACTGGCAAAGTTTTCCGAGGAGACCACCCAGATACTGAAAAAAGCGCTCCCGGCCACCGCCAACATTAACAACCCGGTGGATGTGATAGGCGATGCCCGGTCGGACCGCTACCTGGCCGCCATTCAGGCTGCTTTTGATGATCCGGACGTGGCTGGAGTCTTTGTAATCCTGACACCCCAGTCCATGACCGATATTGAGACCATTGCCCGGGATGTTACAGAGATAGCCAAGGGACAGACAAAGCCCATCTATGCCTCTTTCATGGGGGAAAAGGATGTGGCCGTGGGCATTGACCTGCTGCAACAGCACAAGATTCCCCACTACATTCTTCCCGAGTCGATGTGCTCTGCCTACCAGGCAGTCTTTCATTTCAATAAAAACATTAAGCTTAAGGTACACCGCCTGCCAGAAATAAAGGGCATTGAGAAGGAGAAGGCAAGTAAGCTGATGGATAAAGCACTCTCCAATGGAAGAAGCTACATCCCCGAAGTAGAGACCATCGAAATCCTGCAAAGCTATGGCTTGCCGGTCCCCCGAGGAAGACTGGCCACCTCAGCCGATGATGCAGTAGCTGTGGCAGAGGAAATTGGATACCCGGTGGTACTCAAAGTGGTTTCGGACGACATCATTCACAAATCGGAAGTGAAAGGTGTGGAACTGAATCTGGACAGTGCCGGTGCGGTAAAAGATGCCTGGAAAAGAATCCATGAAAATGTAAAAGCAAGCATGCCGGAGGCTTCTATCTCCGGTTTGTATGTGATCAGGATGATTAAAGGAAGCGAAGAAATCATCCTGGGAATCAAGCGAGATCCTTCCTTTGGTCCTGTATTACTGTTTGGTCTGGGTGGAATTTTTGTGGAGGTTTTCAAAGATGTCAGCTTTGGAGTGGCACCCCTCAGCCGCGAAGTAGCCGTGGGCATGATTGAACAAACCCGTGCCTGGGAAATATTGAAAGGACTGAGAGGACGTAACCCCAGAGACATGGATTCCATTGTGGATGCCATGCTTAGGCTGGGCCGCCTGGCCGAGGACTTCCCGGAGATAGAGGAGCTGGATATCAATCCCCTGTTTGTCCTGGATCAGGGCAAAGGAAGTGTAATTGGAGATGCCAGAATGATAGTAACTTCAACTAAATAACCAAAACTAAAATTAATACAAAATGAGAATTGTAATCAAAGACACCAAAAAAGCGACCGGCAAATGGACCGCCGATTATATCTGGAACAAAATTAAGAAATTTGGTCCAACGCCCGAAAAGCCTTTTGTGCTTGGACTGCCTACAGGATCATCCCCCATGCCTGTTTATGAGGAATGGATCAAAATGTACAAAGCGGGAGAGATCTCTTTTAAGAATGTGGTGACCTTCAACATGGATGAATATGTAAAAATTCCGGAGGATCACCCCGAAAGCTACCACTCGTTTATGTACAATAACCTGTTCAACCACATTGATATTCCCAGGAAAAACATCAATATCCTGGATGGGAATGCCCCCGATCTGGAAAAGGTATGCAAAGACTATGAAGCCAAAATCCGTTCGTATGGAGGCATTGAATTATTTCTTGGAGGGATCGGACCTGACGGCCACATTGCATTTAATGAGCCAGGGTCGTCTCTGGTTTCCCGGACCCGGGTAAAAACCCTGTCTTATGATACCATCCTGGCCAACTCCAGGTTCTTCGACGACGATATGTCCAGGGTTCCTACCCAGGCGCTGACCGTTGGAGTGGGTACCGTTATGGATGCCAGGGAGGTGGTGATCATCATCACCGGATTCGACAAGGCCCGGGCTGTGAGGGAGGTCATTGAAGGTGGGGTCAGTCACATGTGGACCGTCTCCATGCTGCAGTTGCACGAACATGCGGTTATTTCGCTGGACGAACCTGCCACCATGGAGTTGCAGGTCGAATCTGTGAAGTATTTTAAGGATATTGAGGCTATCGCAGGTGATCATATTCCAACACGCAACGAAGAATGAACTTCCGTCCTTTAAAGAGTTCAGAAATAGCAGCCCTAGAGAACCAGGGCTGTTTTTCTTCCGATTGGTCAAAAATTGAGGTAAGCGACCCTTTTTCCACCCATGCAGTACACCATGTCCGCTTTTCAGGGGTGGTCAGGCTGGGAAGCCTTGGCGGAGCCATGGAGACCAAAGCGGGAGAGACACTTACATCTGGTCTCTATTACAGCAAAATTGAGAATTGCGAGATAGGCAACGATGTCTTTATCGATCATGTGCACTTACTGAAGAATTACCGGATCATGGACCGGGTGGTACTGGAAAATGTCGATTCCATTTCAGTGAACGCTTCCTCCTCTTTTGGGAACGGATATGAGATCGAGGTACTTAACGAAGGCGGAGGAAGGGAAGTGAAGATGTTCGACAGGCTCTCGGCCCAGCTGGCCTATATACTTGTAAGCTACCGGCATGATTCCGCTTTGATCGCTTCCATCAACCAGATGATAGACCAGCATGTCAAAGAGAAGACTTCGGAAACTGCTTGCATTGAAACCGGCGCCGAAATCATCAACAGCGGCATTATTTCTGAAGTGAACGTAGGTGCTTACGCCTCCATACGGGGCGCCGCCCACCTGAAAAACGGCACCATTGTATCAAACGAACATGCGCCTGTTTTTGTGGGTGACAATGTGATCGCCAAGAACTTCATTTTTCATTCTGGCTCAAAAGTGGATGGAGGCGCCCTGGTAGATAAGAGTTTTGTGGGGCAGGGAGTGGAAATCGGAAAGCAGTTTTCTGCTGAAAACAGTCTTTTCTTTGCCAACTCAGAAGCTTTTCACGGGGAGGCAGTCAGCGTCTTTGCAGGTCCTTATACGGTCAGTCACCACAAGTCCTCCCTGCTGATTGCCGGGATGTATTCCTTTTATAACGCTGGCAGCGGTACCAACCAGAGCAACCACATGTATAAACTCGGGCCGGTACACCAGGGGATCATGGAAAGGGGATCCAAGACCGGTTCCTTTGCTTACCTGTTGTGGCCCTGCCGCATAGGTGCATACTCCGTGGTGATGGGAAAAAATCTGGCCAGTTTCGATACCAGCGAACTTCCATTCTCCTACATCACGGTGGAGCAGGAGAAAAGCATGTTGACCCCGGGCATGAATCTGTTCACAGTGGGTACACGTCGCGACAGCGAAAAATGGCCCAAGCGGGACAAGCGGAAAGATCCTGAGAAGCTCGATCTGATCAATTTCGATTTTCTCAGTCCCTACATCATTCAGAAAGTAGTTCGCAGCCTGGATGTCCTGCTGGAGTTATACGAAAAAGCAGCCAAAAAACAGGAGTCGGTTTTCTACAAAGGAATCCGGATCAAGCGTTTGATGCTGAAATCGACCCGTAAATACTACGAAATGGCCTTGCATATATTTCTCGGCAACCAGCTCCTGGCCAGATTGGAGGATATGCAGGAGATCAGCTCTATGAATACTCTTCGGAAGGCACTCTCCCCTGTTAGCCATGAGAAAGCAGGTATGTGGCTGGATCTGGCAGGAATGGTGGCTACTGAAACTGCCGTACAGGATCTGCTGACAGATATTGGATCGGGAAGTATCGGAACCCTGGAGGAACTCCTTTCCGGTTTGCAACAGATTCACAGCTCGTACGATTGCGAAGTGTGGGACTGGACCGCAGCCTTACTGGCTGAAAGGCTGGACATCGATGTGGAAAAGATTTCTGCCGAACAGTTGCTCGACCTGATCACCCTCTGGGAAAAAGAAACCATCAAACTGGACAAAATGATCCTGATGGATGCTTCCAAGGAGTTTGATGAAAGCAGCAGAATCGGATTTGGGATTGATGGTGATGAGGCGATTCGCAACAAGGATTTTGAGGCTGTACGGGGAGTGGCCGAAGAGAACAAATTTATCATCGCCATTAAAGAGGAGATCACCCAGACCGAAAAGAGGGCTGCTGAACTTATAAAAAAGATCCAGGGACTGCAGGATTAGTGAGAGTCTGCCAGCCCAGGTGCACCATGCGTGTAAGGATACTGTTCTACCTCCTCCTGGCTCCTGCGCTTCCTCCGGAACGACTCGGTGCTGCCGATCTTGAAGGAGCAGTCGATCTCGAAGGAGAAGCCGATCTCGATGGAGAAGGACTTTGCTGGTATTGCGGCTTGCTCTGGTTATACTGCTGGGACCGCTGTGCTCCCTGGCTCCTGGAATCATAATCCCTGTTCAGATTGCTGGAACCGGTGGAGGGACTCGGCTGTGAAGGCCTGGTGGAGGGCTGCTGCCCGGTGGAAGGCCTGGTCTGTCCGGTGGAAGGCTGCTGCCCGGTGGAGGGCTGTTGCCCGGTGGAGGGCCTGGTCTGTCCGGTGGAGGGCTGTTGCCCGGTGGAGGGCTGTTGCCCGGTGGAGGGCCTGGTCTGTCCGGTGGAGGGCTGCTGGCCCGTGGATGGCCTGTTGTTGTCCACCCTGTTAAAGTCGTTCCCATCCTTCCGGTAAACATTTCCATCCCTGTCGGTAAGGACATCGTTGGGCCGGTTGGCCGGCTGAGCAGATGGCCTTGTAGAAGGGGCGGCCGAAGCCATCCGATCACCAGTGCGTGGATTGTAGGTATTACCCCCGGATTTCCTTACTCCCTGTGTCCGGTTGTTATATACATTGTTGGTGGTCACCGCCCTGTTGGAATAGGGAGTGGGACGGTTATAGGCATTCCTGCTGCCGGCATAATATCCTGCACGATACCCTGCACGGTAACCATTATGGTAGCCATGATGATATCCATAGTGATAACCGTGTCTGTATCCGCAGGGCCCCCAGTAACCATAGTGGGGCGCTCCCCAACCAAAGGTCATCCATCCATAAGACATTCCAAAGGACATTCCCCATCCGGTATAAGGATTGTAGTGAACACTATATCCATAGGTCACCGGTCTGGGATAGTAATGAACCCCGTACCACGGCCTGTAATAATAGCCTGTACCATAGTAAACACATCCACCATAAACATAAGAGTAGGTATATCCGGGGGTGTATCCTACATAAACCACCTCAGGGGTGGAGTCGTAGATGTATACATACTTCACGTTGTAGACCGGAGACTCCGGAGGGATCTCCTGTACCTCGTCAGGTACCACTACACTGACCATCCAGGGACCGGTCGGCGAATCAGATTCAAACCAGATGGCGTTGTCGCAACAGTAATAGCGTTTATCGATCTGCAGCACAGATTTATCGGTATTCACCGCATATTTCATGCCTGTCTCCCCCACCTTCTCAAATTTGGGTTTCCCGTCATAACTTACCTCCAGCCTGGCTTCTTTGCGATCCACCTCGGCTGTTTGGGGGATCTGATTATCCAGGATTGCCTCTTTTGCTTCCTGGGTTCCAGCTACACTCGATCTGACCGATGCCATGTCCGAATTGGCCGGTATGTCTGCAAAACCACCTGGAATCTTTTCCGGCTCCACAAAGGTCCAGGGACCCTCTGCAAGTGCCTTTGAACGGTACCACCTCCCCGCCACCAAAATATAGTACTCCTGTGCATCGATATTCATAAGGATATCATCGGCGGAATTGGTCACAAAGAGCAATGAGGTTCCCTCAATAGGCTCAAATTTCGGCTCTCCGTCAGATTGCAAAAGTTCTGCAGGAGCGGTCCTGAGGACGAGGACCGGAGCGACCTCTTCCCCGGTTTCCTCTATTGTGCTTGCATCTTTTGATTCCCCAGCATCCTGATCTTTCATGGCCTCTTCAGCAATCTGCTTCAACTTCTTGGGAACCTTGTCAGTGGCTTCCCAGATATCGAAATTATCAGATACGTACCAGTTTTCACCTCCATTTATGTAGTAATTTCCCTTTTTGCTGTCCTTCACCACAAAGAATGGGGTATTCACTACTCGCTCATAGTCCGTCTTCTCTATCTCTTCGAATATGGGATCCCCGTCAATCAGGATCAGCATGGTGGGAGCCGTGGAAAAAATGATTTCTGGGGGGGCGTTGTTCAGACCTTCGGATAAACTTGTGGTCACCTCATTCATATCCAGGTCGGTCAGCAACTCGTCCAGTGACAACTCCATCTCCCATTTAGGCACCTCCTTTTCAAGGTAGCTACTGATAATCGCAATCTTCTCCTCCTCTACATCCGGGAATCTGGCTGCAGTCACCTCCATATCCAGCAAAAGCACCGTTCTTGCATCGCGGTCAGTGGAGACCTTACAATCGAACCACATGGCTCCGAAAACCGGTGTGGTATTCTCCTGGTTGATCACAGATACTGCCGCCCTTGATTCCAGTCTGTTTTCAGTAAAAGATTCTATCTGTGGCTGGTAGATTACCAATGTGGTTCCATCCTTCTCTATCTTTTTGGGCCAGTTGTTTTCTTCTTCGGCCACAGCCAGCTTGGTAGTACCGGTAAGGAAAATCAGTATGATCCCAAGGCGAATTATTTGCTTCATGACGGATATAATTATTCGTTTAAGGCAAGTTAGGTATTTAATCACAGAGTTCATCTCCAGCTGGAGCATGGAACCGAACTTTCCAACGAGGTAAAGCCTTCCTGAGAGTAAAATCTGTAGAAGATAAGTGGCATAAAGTTTGTGCTATTCAGGTCAACTACAAATTGTTGCACCTGACCCCAACTTGCCACAACAATGAAAAAAGCAATTCTGCTTCCATCCCTGTGCATTCTATTCATTCTCCTTCCTCTCACTACCCTCTCCCAGCCGTCACAACAGATGCCGGGCATCAACGATCCCATAAACATTGAAAAGCTCTATCTTCATACCGACCGGCAATATTATTTTCTAGGCGATTCACTCCGGTTCAAAGGCTACTATCTGAATGGCCGGACCCAACAATTGTCCCCGGGATTCTGCAAGATGTATCTCGAATTGATCAATGATAGTGGCGAAATACTTCTAAGCAGGATGTACGCTATCGAGAAGGGAGTCACCATGGGCCAGATCCCTCTTGCAGAAACGATGAAACCCGGACAGTACCTTTTGAGGGCCTATACCGATTCCCAAAAGCGAATCGGGGAGGATGCCTTTTTTCACCTTAGTTTCAAAGTTTCAAAAGTTCAAAGCACCCTGGATCAACCAACACTAGGAGTGAGCCAGGCGAGTATTGCCGCAGTGGACCTGGCCTTTTTGCCGGAAGGAGGATTCTTGCTGGAAGACCGGATGAACACAGTTGGAATAAAGACGGTGGGTCCTTCCGGGAAGAGTGTCCAGGTGAAAGGAAAAATCCTGGACGACGAGGGGAATACCATGGCAAGCTTTCTTACCGCTTATAAAGGAATGGCAACGATCCTCTTTCGACCCGAAAAGGGCAAAAAATATCACATTGCGCTGGAAAATTACCCCGATTTTAATTACCAAATTGGTGACATAAAGAAAAGAGGGATTAAGCTGGAATTTATAGGGGAAAGCGATACAGAATTCCTGTTCAGGGTCACCACCAATGCACAGGCCTTTCAGGATAAGAGATACGTGTTCGCCATCATGCACCGGGGAACCCTGGTTTACGATCAGGAGTTCGTTCTAAAGAATACAGATTTCCCCATCAAGGTAGCCCACGAGGCACTGCCGGCAGGGATCAACCGGCTCATTCTGCTGGATGCTTCCCTGACCCCCCTCTCCGAACGGCTTTGCTTTTCGCCCAATCCGGAGGTCAATCACATACAAATCGAATCGGATCGCTATGCGTACAGCACACGAAGTCCGGTGGAAATCAAGCTATCTGATGAAGAAGACCTGGGGAAAATGGGATGGTCCAGTCTTTCTATGAGTGTGGTCAGCGAACACGCGGTAGATAATAAGCTCGGCAATCTGGACATCCTCTCCTGGCTGCTGATTGATTCAGAGCTGAAAGGAGCCATTGAATCCCCTTCAGACTTTTTCATAGATGACGACACCCTCTCTTCCAGAGAAAAACTCAATCTGCTTATGCTAACCCAGGGTTGGAGTCGCTACCTCTGGAACACCCTGCCGGAGGAGGACCTACAGTATGATTTCTTGCAGGCTGATGGCATTACCCTTTCCGGACATGTAAGGAAGGCCATGAGCAAAAAACCGGTCAGAAATGGCCTGGTCTCCTGCATTATCTATAGCAACAAGGGATTCCTTAACGAGTCCACCACCACAGATGAGCTTGGAAATTTCCTGTTTCCCGATCTCTACTTTACCGACACGGTGGCCCTTTTTCTACAGGGCTTCAATCAGAGAGGGAAGCTTTATACCGAGATCTTCCTGGATCCCAT
>SPBY01000126.1 GCA_004525825.1 Bacteroidia bacterium | reverse complement strand
GTACATGCTTCTCCAGTGCCAGGTGGGCATCAATGATAATCCGAGCTGCAGCTGCCTCAAATCCAACACGGCCCTTGATCCCAATGATCGTGTCGCCCACATGAACGTCACGCCCCACCCCCCAGGGTGCTGCCAGTTTTTCCAGTTCCCTGATGACCATCACAGGTTCAAGCACCTGCCCGTTAAGGCTCACCGGTTCTCCCTGATGGAATCCAATGGTGAGTGTCTCTGTGCCCGACTTCTCCATGGGTGTGGGGTATGCCTCCGAGGGTAATTCATCGCTTGAGCTGAGAGTCTCTTTTCCCCCCACGCTGGTTCCCCAGATCCCCTGGTTGATGGAGTATTCCAGTTTGCTCCAGTTCATCTCAACTCCTGACTTTTTGAGGTAATCAATTTCATCTTCCCTGGAGATTTGCAGATCCCGGATGGGGGTGATCACTTCCATTTCAGGAGCCAGTACCTGGATCACCAAATCGAATCGAACCTGGTCGTTTCCAGCGGCCGTTGAACCGTGAGAGATGTATTTAAAGCCTTGCTTGCGTGCATATTCCACCAGTGCGATGGCCTGGAAGGTTCTTTCGGAGCTCACCGATAATGGATAACTCCTGTTTCTTAATGTATTTCCAAAAATCATAAAGCGGACGCAGCGCTTATAGTACTCTGCGGTCATATCCAGAACCTCGTGCGAAACTACCCCCAGTTTTTTAGCATGCGCCGCGACCCGATCCAATTCCTCCTCCAGAAATCCTCCGCTATTCACTATGGCTGAATGTACTTCCATGTTTTTTTCCTCCCGGAGATAAACCGCACAGAATGAGGTATCCAATCCCCCACTGAGAGCCAGTAAAACTTTTTTCCTTTCATTTTCCATGTTTGCCTAGATATGATTAATCTTTATTTTTATGCGGTCCGGCTGCGCCTTTCCATTTACTTTTTTATCCTCTGCCGGATCCATAATCATGGCCGTACAAAGACAATCGTCGCGTTTGGTTCTCACCAGGATGTCGTAGTAGGGACAAGTCATACAACCTTTCCAGAAGTCATCGTCGTCGGCGAGCTCAGAGAAGGTAACCGGTTTGTACCCCAGTCCGCTGTTGATCTTCATAACTGCAAGGCTGGTGGTCAGACCAAAGAGTCTGGCCCCGGGGAAAAGTGTGGCCGAAAGCTCAAGAGCACGTTTCTTTATTTCCCTGGCCAGTCCCACTCCCCTGAAAGCAGAAGAGACTATCAAACCACTGTTGGCCACAAACCTGTTGTGGCCCCATGATTCGATGTAACAAAAGCCAGCCCAAATGCCTTCACTGCTCAGGGCAATCACAGCTTTCCCTTCCCCAATCTTTCCGGTAAGATATTCGGTGCTTCTGACCGCGATGCCTGTCCCTTTCAGAAGAGAGGCCTCATACAAGGCCTTTTCGATTTCCGGCACATAACTCAGGTGTAATCCAGAAGCTATGCTGATCTCTATATTGCGTTCCATTTTCAATTGTGTTAATTCTTTAAACTGCCCGATGGTTCCTGAATCAGTCCGGGCATCCGTATCTTAAGTAGATTCACCAGGTCGGATCGGGTCACTCCATCCCTTGGAATGAGCAGGATGGTATCGTCGCCCGCAATGGTTCCAGCTATCTCGTAGGCATCAAGCCCATCAATGGTATAGGCAATGCTGCTGGCATGTCCGGGCAGGGTTCTAAGGATGGCCATCCCCTGAGCAAAGTCGAGCGATATCAAACCGCTTAGCCCCCGTCGTGAAAACTCAGTTTCTTCCACCACTTGCTCTTTATCAGGGAGTATGTAGACATAGCCTGCATTGTCGTCTGGCATCTTGGCAACTTTCAGGTATTTCAGATCCCTCGACAAGGTGGCCTGGGTCATCTCATAGCCTTGCTTTTCCAACAGTTTGAGCAACTCCTCCTGGCTGGAGATATTCATGCTGGCAATGAGCCTGCGGATTTCCATCAAACGTTCGTTCCTGTTTTTCATCTGTATATTTATACAATTGAAATGCAAATTTATACATTTTATCCATATAAGTGCAAACCTTTCGGCTTTTTTTTATAATTTTACACCCCGCAAAAAACAGTCAATTAGCCCATTTCGCATGAAAGAGTCAATCAAAAAAGTGGTGGTCCTGGGATCCGGAGCACTTAAGATCGGTGAAGCCGGTGAATTCGATTATTCAGGATCACAAGCATTGAAAGCATTGCGCGAAGAGGGAGTATTTACTGTGCTGATCAATCCCAACATTGCTACTGTGCAAACTTCTGAAGATGTGGCCGATAAAATCTACTTCCTGCCGGTTACCCCCTACTTTGTTGAGAAGGTGATTCAAAAGGAACAACCCGACGGGATATTGCTGGCTTTCGGGGGACAAACCGCGCTGAACTGCGGGGTGGCGCTCTATAAGGAAGGGATTCTAAAAAAATACAAGGTGGAGGTTCTGGGAACCCCGGTCCAGGCCATCATGGACACGGAGGACCGGAAGCTTTTCGTAGGCAAGCTGGACGAAATTAATGTTAAAACGGCCCGCAGTGTGGCTGTAACCACCGAAGAGGATGCCCATAAGGCAGCTGAAGATCTCGGTTTTCCTATCATTATCCGGGCAGCCTACACCCTGGGGGGACAGGGAAGCGGATTCTGTTACAACAAAGGCGATGTGGATAAACTGGCCAAAAAGGCTTTTTCCTATTCACCCCAGATCCTGGTGGAAGAATCACTCAAAGGATGGAAAGAGGTGGAGTATGAGGTAGTGCGTGACCGCTTTGACAATTGCATCACTGTATGTAACATGGAGAATTTCGATCCCCTGGGGATCCATACCGGGGAAAGCATTGTGGTGGCACCCTCACAAACCCTGACCAACAGCGAGTATCACAAACTTCGAAAACTATCCATTGACATAATCAGACACATCGGGATCATAGGGGAGTGTAATGTACAGTTTGCCCTTGACCCCGATTCTGAAGACTACCGGGTGATCGAGGTAAATGCACGTCTCTCCCGCTCTTCGGCCCTTGCCAGCAAGGCCACCGGCTACCCGCTGGCCTTTGTGGCAGCCAAACTGGGATTGGGATTCGGGCTTCACCAGCTAAGGAACTCCATTACCAAAACCACCTCTGCCTTCTTCGAACCGGCACTGGATTATATTGTATGTAAAATTCCCCGCTGGGACCTCAATAAGTTCCAGGGTGTATCCAAACTGATCGATTCCAGCATGAAATCGGTGGGGGAAGTGATGGCCATCGGACGCACTTTTGAAGAAGCAATCCAGAAGGGAATCCGCATGATCGGGCAGGGTATGCATGGATTTGTGGGCAACCACGAGATGGAGATCGAAGACATCGACAAGGAGCTCTCGGAACCCACCGACATGAGGATCATGGTCATTGAAAAAGCATTTGAACAGGGATATACCATCGACAAGATTCATGATCTCACCAAGATTGATAATTGGTTCCTGGTAAAATTGAAGAATATTTTCGATTTGAAGACGGAACTGGAAAGTGTAGGATCTCTCTCAGAACTTGACGATGAATTGCTTCTGCAATCCAAAAAGGCCGGGTTCAGTGATTTCCAGGTAGCCCGTCTGGTCATGGGGGGGGATGTATCTGAGAACCTGCTCACCGTTCGCGAGCACCGTAAAAAACGGAACATTGTTCCCTATGTAAAGCAAATCGATACCCTGGCAGCCGAATACCCGGCCCAGACCAATTACCTCTATCTTACCTACAGCGGGAGTGAGCACGATATCGAGTTCATACATGATCAACGATCGGTGGTGGTGCTTGGATCGGGTGCCTACCGGATCGGTTCCAGTGTGGAATTTGACTGGTGCAGCGTAAATGCATTGAAAACGGTGAATGACGAAGGGTACCGCTCGATCATGATCAATTACAATCCTGAAACCGTATCGACCGATTATGATGTTTGCGACAGGCTTTATTTTGATGAGCTCTCCTTTGAACGTGTCATGGATATACATGACCTGGAGTCGCCCAAGGGGGTCATTGTATCCATGGGGGGACAAATCCCCAACAACCTGGCCATGCGGCTTCACGAGCAAGATGTGCACATTCTGGGAACCTCTCCCGAATCGATCGATGGTGCTGAAAACAGGCACAAATTCTCCATGTTGCTTGACCGTCTGGGAATTGATCAGCCCCGTTGGAAAGAGCTGACCAGCATCGATGAGATCTTTTCCTTTGTGGATGAGGTGGGTTTTCCCCTGCTGGTCAGGCCCTCCTATGTATTGTCAGGTGCGGCCATGAACGTGGTGTCTAATGCCGAAGAGCTTGAGGGTTTCCTCACCCTGGCTGCAAAGGTCTCCAAGCAGTACCCGGTGGTGGTTTCCGAGTTTATACAGGAAGCCAAAGAAATTGAAATTGATGCCGTCGCCCGCGATGGGGAACTATTCTCCTATGCCATTTCTGAGCATGTGGAGTTTGCCGGGGTGCATTCGGGCGATGCCACCATGGTATTTCCCCCGCAGAAAATATACTTTGAAACGGTAAGAAGGATCAAGAAAATAGCCCGGCAGCTGGCCAAAGCACTGGAGATCTCCGGTCCCTTCAATATGCAATTCCTGGCCAAGGACAACGACATTAAAGTAATCGAGTGCAACCTCAGGGCCTCCCGAAGCATGCCCTTTGTTTCGAAAGTGCTGAAATCAAACCTGATCGACCAGGCCACGAAAATTATGTTGAAGGTGCCCGTTGAAAAACCCAGTAAGTCGATCTTCGACCTGGATTATATTGGCTGCAAAGCACCACAATTCTCATTCTCCAGGTTGAAAAAAGCCGATCCCGTACTGGGAGTGGATATGTCCTCCACCGGCGAGGTGGGATGCATTGGGGACAACTACTATGAAGCCATCCTGAAAGCCATGTTTTCGGTGGGATATTCCATTCCGAAAAAGAATATTCTGCTCTCTACCGGAGGCATGCGTTCGAAAGTCGAACTGGTCAATTCCTGCAAAATGCTTATAGATAAAGGATATAACCTATTTGCCACCCATGGTACCCACGAATTCCTGAATCTAAACGGGATCGAATCCGTGGATCTGGCCTGGCCGGACGAAGATCTGAAACCCAATGTTCTGGATTACCTGAAAGCCAAAAAGATCGACCTGGTGGTGAATATCCCCAAAGATCTTACCTCCCACGAGCTTTCCAACGATTACAGCATCCGGCGTGGTGCGGTGGACTATAACATTCCGCTGATCACCAATGCCCGGCTGGCTTCGGCATTTATTTACGGGATCTGTAAGATGACCATGGAAGATATTTCCATTAAGAGTTGGGACGAGTATTAGGCAGCCCGGAACGTCTGTCTCGGAGCTGAAATCCCTTTCTTCGAAAGGTATTGTAGGCTTCCTCAACAGACATCCCTACGCTGCTATATCACTCTTAAAATAAGTAAGGGAAATAAAATAACAGGGTGCGGTGTTGGTCACCCCGTCCTGGTATTATCTGGAATTTTATCCTAATGAGAATGCTACCCTTTTAATGCCTCGGCCCCCCCAACAATCTCCAGGATTTCGTTGGTAATGGCAGCCTGGCGTGCTTTGTTGAACTGGAGACTCAGTTCCTTGAGCAACTCGGTGGCATTGTCGGTGGCCTTATGCATGGCGGTCATTCGCGCTCCATGTTCGGAGGCATGAGAATCCAGGATGGCCTTGTAGAACTGCAGTTTCAAAGAGCGTGGGATCAGCTCCTGCACAATATATTCCTTGGTGGGTTCGAAAATATAATCCACATTGGAGGTAGTTCCGGATTTCTTGGCCAGATTGTCTACCTCGATGGGCAAAAACTGCTCTTCTGTTAAAATCTGGGTTCCTGCATTTTTGAAGCGGTTGTAAATCATATCCACATGATCATACTCCCCGTCGGTAAACAGTCCCATAATCATGCTGGCGATACTGGCCACCCGTTCAAAGGTGAGTTCATCGAAAAGTTCTTTGCCGTCATAGATTATATTGTATCCTTTTTTGCGAAGAAAATCAGCTCCTTTTTTCCCAATGGCTATGAAGTCAACCTGCCTCGCCATCATCTGGCTTTCATACTGCGTCAGCGCCCGATGAATGGTGGCTTTGATGGCATTGGAATTGAAGGCGCCACACAATCCACGGTTTGAGGTAATTAATACCAGCAGGATTCTCTCCTTATCACGCTGAGCGGCAAACTGATTGTCCTCATCATCCTTTAAACTGTCACCCACACTGGCCAAAATCTCCTGCAGCTTTTCCGCATAGGGTCTGAACCGTACAATGGCATCCTGAGCTTTCTTAAGCTTGGCAGCACTTACCATCTTCATGGCAATGGTGATCTGCATGGTAGAGGCCACTGAGGCCTTGCGCTCCCGTATTTCCTTTAGATTGGCCATTCAGACTTACTTATATTTCTCCCCAATCTCTTTAGCTGTGGCATCCAGAACCCCGGTTATCTCATCAGATAGCTTACCCTGGGCTAGTGAGGCCAAAGTATCTTTGTGTTTCAATTCCATATATTCAAGGAACTCGGTTTCAAACTCCTTTACTTTTTCGACGGGAATATCACTCAGCAAGCCCATTGTACCACAGTAAATAATGGCAATTTGTTTCTCCACCGACATGGGAGCGTACTGAGCCTGCTTCAGGATCTCCACGTTTTTGCTTCCTTTGTCAAGGACCGCCTTGGTGGCAGCATCCAGGTCTGATCCAAATTTGGAGAATGCTTCCAGCTCCCGATATACCGCCTGGTCAAGTTTAAGGGTACCGGCAATCTTCTTCATGGATTTGATCTGGGCATTACCCCCTACCCTAGACACAGAAATACCCACGTTGATGGCGGGCCTTACCCCGGCATTGAACAGGTTTGACTCCAGGAAGATCTGTCCGTCAGTAATCGAGATCACATTGGTAGGAATATAGGCCGACACATCGCCCGCCTGGGTCTCAATAATGGGCAAGGCTGTGAGCGAGCCGCCTCCTTTAACCAAAGTCTTCAGCTGCTCGGGAAGGTCGTTCATGTTTTTAGCTATCTCATCCGACTTGATTATCTTTGCAGCCCGCTCCAGCAGTCGTGAATGGAGGTAAAATACATCCCCGGGATAGGCTTCCCTTCCCGGGGGACGCCTCAACAGAAGCGATACTTCGCGGTAAGAAACTGCCTGCTTGCTCAGGTCATCATAAATGATCAGTGCCGGACGGCCTGTATCCCTGAAATACTCACCGATGGTACAACCTGCAAAAGGTG
Organism: Bacteroidia bacterium; assembly: GCA_004525825.1. GTDB lineage: Bacteria > Bacteroidota > Bacteroidia > Bacteroidales. Next base: position 365 of record SPBY01000126.1, on the reverse strand, counting down.
CATAAAACTGCAGTGCAGCAGGGTCCGAGGCGGTGGCCGAAACGATCACGGTGTAGTCCATGGCTCCTTTCTCCTCCAGGGCCTTCTGAATATTGGCCACCGTAGAACCTTTTTGTCCAATGGCTACATATATACAGTATACTGTTTCCCCTTTTTCGTAAAACTCCTTCTGGTTGATAATGGTATCAATGGCAATGGCGGTCTTCCCGGTCTGACGGTCACCAATGATCAGCTCCCGCTGTCCGCGTCCAATGGGGATCATGGCATCGATGGCTTTCAATCCGGTTTGCAAGGGCTCATTGACAGGTTGACGGAATATTACACCTGGAGCTTTCCTCTCAAGAGGCAAATCGATCAACTCCCCT
>SPBY01000609.1 GCA_004525825.1 Bacteroidia bacterium | reverse complement strand
CTGCGTCGAAGTCCTCCAACGAAAAACCAATGCAAACGGTCCGCGGAAGAGTCCTGGATCTGGATACTAAATTGCCCCTGGTGGGCGTGAATGTAATACTTGGATCCGAAGGGCCTGGAAAAGGTACCATTACCGACGAAGAAGGCTATTTCAGGTTCGATGACATACCTGTCGGGAGACACGACATACAGTTTTCATACATAGGATATGAATCCAGGGCTGTGTCTGATTTCCAGCTTACTTCGGGGAAGGAGTTTGTGGCCAAGGTGGAGATGGAGGAGTCGGCGTATGCCATCTCCGAGGTCAAAATAACTTCGCGGAAGGAGAGATCACTTCCCCTAAACGAGCTGGCAGTGGTAAGTGGAAGAAGTTTCTCTGCCTATGAAGTGGAAAATTATCCTGGAGCCATCTCAGACATTTCACGAGCGGCTGTTTCCTACCCGGGTGTGGTCTCCCCCAACGACGGACAGAATCACATTGTGATCCGGGGAAATAGTCCCAAAGGCCTGCAGTGGCGACTGGAAGGGATCGAGATCCCGAATCTGAACCATTTTTCAGACATAGGTGCCTCGGGAGGAGGGATTAATGTGATTAGCAACAACATGTTGGCGGATTCCGATTTCCTTACGGGAGCATTTCCTTCAGAATATGGCAATGCATTGTCCGGAGTGTTTGACCTTCGCTTGCGCTCGGGCAACAACGAAAAGCATGAACAAACTTTCCAGATAGGAATGATGGGAACCGAAGCCATGGTGGAGGGTCCCATTAGTAAGAAAACCAATACCACCTACATTGCCCAATACCGCTATAGCACCCTGAAAATGATGCAGAAATTAGGCATTAAACTCGAAAGTGTCCCCGACTTTCAGGACCTGTCTTTCAAGATTTACCATCCCACAAGGAAACTGGGAGTCTTTACCCTGTTTGGTATTGGGGGCTTGAGCCATGAAACCGGGGCAAGTGGTTATGAAATGAGTTCCGACATGGCCACTGTGGGAGTGACCAACAGTTACACGGTAAATCCAAAGACCCATTTTCGTACTGTACTTGCGGTTTCAGGAAGAACCTATACCTGGGACGATGATAAAAATATCGGAACAGCAGAAACGCCCATCAACCGGATCTGGAATACCAACATAGCAGATTACACGGCCAAAGGCTCTTTCATTGTGAATAGAAAGATCAACAACAAACATAAGCTGAAGGCCGGAATCGTTTATGAAATGGCATGGAACGATTCCCACATGAGCTGGTATTCCGATACCCTGTTCAACTGGTTTTCCGATCCCTCACACCCGGGTTATCAAACCCAGAATTACGAACATACCTATGTAGATGGCTCTGTACAGGCCGGAACCCTGGAAGCATTTGCCAACTGGAGGTATCGCATCGGTGAAACCCTTACCCTGAACACCGGCATGCATTTTATTCAGTTCTACCTGAATAATAATTTCTCAGTAGAACCACGCCTGGGGCTTCAGTGGAACATCCATCCAAGGCACACCCTCAGTGCCGGTTTCGGCATCCACAGCAGGAAAGAGTCCATGACCCTCTATACCGGGGAGTTAACCCTGCACGATGGCACTGTGATCAATCCGAACATGGATCTGGAGTTATCAAAGGCCCGACACTATGTACTTGCCTATAATTACAGAATAGGTCAGCATATGAACCTGAAAACCGAGGCCTATTACCAGGACCTTTATGACATACCTGCTTATCCCTTCCCACCCTATTTTACCACCCTGAATTTCGATTACGGATTCGAGGGGAATGTCCTAACCAATTATGGATCGGGTTACAATGCCGGGATCGAGGTTTCTCTGGAGCGGTATATGCACAACGGTTTCCATTTCATGCTCAATGGAACCCTTTACGATTCGAAGTATAAAAACAAGCTGGATGAGTGGTTCAATACCAAATACAACGGATCCTATATCTCCACCGGGCTCATAAGTAAGGAGTTCAAAATAGGAAGTGGCAAACAGCACACCCTCGGGATCAGCTCCCGTTACATTTTTGCAGGGGGGATGCGCTACCTGCCCATCGACAAAGAGGCCTCAATGGCCACCCTTTCAACTGTCAGACTTTGGGATGATGGATTTTCTGAGAAGTTGTCGGATTATTTTCGGATCGATTTTATGATTAAGTTCAGAAGAAACCGATCCCGGTATGCAGGCGAATGGAGTGTGGATATGTTGAATGTTCTGAACCACCAGAACATGCTTAACGAATACTGGGATAATAACCTCAATGCCTTCCAGGCGGAATACCAGAATCCATTTATTCTGATTTTAAGTTACAGAATACAGTTATAGACCATGAAACCCACGAAAACCATAAAACTTATGATCCTCCTGCTGACAGCCATGCTGCTCCTCCTGCATCTTCCGGGATGTGAAGAATATGATGACGATCCCGTATTCCCGGCTTCTGATTTCATCGCCACCGGCGACTACCAGGGAGCATACTGGCCCACCGAAGCATGGAGGACCTGCGAACCCAAAGAGGTGGGGATGGATCCAAAGAAACTAAAAGAACTCAATGCAGAGATCCGCTTGTTACTGGAGATGCATATCGATTT
>SPBY01000617.1 GCA_004525825.1 Bacteroidia bacterium | reverse complement strand
TTTGCTTCGCCTGAATCTGTCAGAGGCCAGTGGGAGCCAAATCCAAAGGATTGGCTCAGACAAAGGCTTGCCCGCTGAGGACTATATGGCCCTGTTTACAGACCCGGAAAGCCGGGAGCTCCTGATAGGTACCAGCGAGGGATTCTATCATTACGATTATGATAATGATACCTTCTCCTATGATACCCTATACAATAGCCTGCTTCCTGAAGGAAAAAACAAGATAATGACCCTTCATAAGGGAGCAGAGGATCTTTACTGGTTCTCGTTCGAAAATGAATATCGCGGCTGGAGCATCCTGGGAGCCCGAAGAAACAGTACTGGTTTTGAGCTGGTCTACGACCGGCCATTCAGAAGCCTGTCCCAGGCAGCTTCCACAGATGTTTTCTACACCGATGCGGACCATCAGCTCTGGTTCTCCAAATCCAACCAGCTGTTCCATTTCGATCAAACCCGTGCCATGGAGGAAGAGGAACCCTTCCAGGTCTTGATGAGGAATGTCAGCATATCGGGGGACTCGATACTCTTTTACGGCACCAATTTTATAGCCGACTCATCCGGCATTTTGCTGCCCCATACCGAACAGTCAGAATCCGCCCAACCCGGTTTAAAATACCTGTACAGAAACATTGAGTTTCAGTGGTCCTCGCCTTACTTCCAGCATGAGAGACAGATCCGCTACTCATACTTACTGGAGGGATTCAGCAGCGATTGGAGTGATTGGGGCCGGTCCCGTTCGGCCAAATTCACCAACCTGCCACATGGTAAATATGAGATGCTGGTTAAAGCCAGGAACATTTTTGGGGATGAGAGTCCTCCCGCGAGCTACACTTTCAGCATCTTAAGACCCTGGTATGCCACCTTTCTGGCCATTTCACTTTACTTTGTCCTGATTGTTTCCCTGGCTGTCTTCGTGATACTTTATACCAGGAACCTCAAATTAAGGGCAGAACTCCTGGAGCGACAAAACAAAGAAATCGAGCTTCAGAAAACGGAACTGGAAAACCTGAATGAAGAAATCACCGCCCATCGCGACGAGATTGAGGCCCAGAGAGACGCTATCACTGTTCAAAAGGAATTGATCAGCCGGCAGAATAATGCCATGACCGACAGCATTCACTACGCCAGGAGAATCCAGGATGCGGTCTTGCCTGCCAAAGATGTCATGCGCTTTTTGCTGCCCAAACACTTTGTATTCTACCGGCCCCGCGACATTGTGAGCGGTGATTTTTTCTGGGTGGATAAAAAAGATGAAACGGTGTGGATCGCTTTGGCGGATTGTACCGGGCATGGCGTACCAGGCGCTTTTATGAGCATGCTGGGCATCTCGCTGCTCAACGAAATCTCCGGCCAGTACTCCGGTCAGCCCATCAACGAGATCATGGATGAACTGCGCGACCAGGTGATAGCCTCGCTGGGACAAACCGGCGACAAGTACGAAGCCAGGGATGGCATGGAAATGGGACTGGTAGCCATCAATCCCCGAACCAGGGAAATCCAGTTCACCGGAGCCATGCACAATCTCTATACCTTCCAGAAAGGAGAACTGGTGGTGATCAGGGGAGACCGGATGCCCGTGGGCATTCATTCCGAAGGCAGTACCCTGTTTTCTTCACATAAGCTGAAGCTGGACCGGGGAGATGCCCTTTATATGTTTTCGGACGGCTATGCCGATCAGTTTGGAGGAAAATATCGAAAAAAATACGGAAGCGCCCGCTTGAAAACTCTGCTCACACAACTTCAGCAAAACATCATGCACGATCAGAAAGAAGCCATTAAGAAAGAATTCGACCAGTGGAAAGGCGACCAGGAACAGATAGATGATGTGCTGATGATCGGGATCAAACTCTGATGAAAAAACTAGCTTCCATTTGCATGTATCTTCTTCTGGGCCATGCAGCTTATAGCCAGCTTATTAAAGGGAAAATATACGACAATCAGGTCCAAAGCACCGTACCCTATGCATCAGTCTATTTTAGCGGAACCATGGTTGGGACAGCTTCCGATGCAGATGGCAATTTCCAGTTAGACATTACGAAATACAAGTCAAATCCATTAATAATCAGAGCCACTTGCTGCCTTATGAATATTCCCTGGAAAATTAGCAGGCATAAAAAAACCAAAAGCATCTTTCGGAGTGAATTCTGCTTCTGGCTCTTTTGGTGCCCAGGACAAGAATCGAACTTGCACGACCAATAGCGGTCACTAGGCCCTCAACCTAGCGCGTCTACCAATTCCGCCACCTGGGCAAATTTGTCAAAAGTCTAAAGTTAAAAGTTGAAAGTGCTTTTGCCTTTGGACTATTACCTCGCGGCAAAGCCGCGTTGGTGCCCAGAACAGGACTCGAACCTGCACATACTTGCGTATACTAGTCCCTGAAACTAGCGCGTCTACCAATTCCGCCATCTGGGCAAGATGACACTCAAATTTATTAGAACTTCCAGCCTTTTCCGAATCCACCTTAACAAACATGATGGCGGAATTGGCCTCCCTTCAGGCTGGCTCCTCCCTAAAATGCTCCACCGGAGCA
>SPBY01000116.1 GCA_004525825.1 Bacteroidia bacterium | reverse complement strand
TTCTATTTATACCTGATTATTGCTTTTTATTGGTTTACAATTTTAATTTCCCCACAATGAACGCTAACGGTTGGTGTATATGCTGGCCAGGCTCTTAGCTTGCCCAGATGGGCTTGCTTGGCTTAATTTTAAATGTCCAAGTTAAGGAAGTCTATTTGGGCAAGCAATTCTTTTTCAAAAGAGACAGGCTGGCATATGACACAATGTTGGGTGCTGTAGCAAGGTTATTATCCACCTAAGGATAAATTTAATCAAGCAGCTGATATACCAAGTATATCTTTTCTTAACAATACTACCAAGCCGCTAAAATGCAACAAAGTACTTGACCGATGCGTATTTATTGTAGTAACTTGAATAAAGTTATTCCCTGACAATTATGAAAGCCGTAATTAAATTACTACTTCTACCATTAGTGTTGATTGTTCTATTCACTCAATGCGAGAAAGAACCTGATCCAGATAACATTACCGATGATGCATTCCTGAATGCCCTCATTGAAATGGGTGTTGATACCAATGGAGATGGTCTGATTAGTTCTGAGGAGGCTAAAGCTGTTACAGTTTTGGGTCTTGATGATAGGAACATTTCAAATTTAGCGGGTATAAGCGCATTTGTGAACCTTGAGCTTCTCAGCTGCAACAACAACCATTTGACCAGCCTGAACTTAAATAGAAATACTTCTTTACGTACGCTCATATGTTTTGGGAACCAATTAACATCCCTGGATGTATCCCCAAATACCATGTTAACATACCTGCATTGTGGAATGAACCTTCTGACAGAACTGGATGTTTCCAACAATACTCAGCTGACCTTTCTGGGATGCTATGAAAACTTACTGACCAGCCTGGATGTTGCTAGCAACTCGAAGTTGACCAAACTGAACTGCAATGATAATCAGATTTCTAGTCTGGATGTTTCAAATAAAACTGACTTAGCGGAATTGAATTGCTATCATAACCAAATCTCAAATATGGATCTATCAAATGATACGTCTTTACGGATATTGGATTGTGATAGGAATCAACTAATGATACTGGATGTTGCTAGCAACACGAAGTTGGCCTCCCTGGACTGCTCTGATAATCAGATTTCCAACCTGGATGTTTCAAACAATACCGAGTTGTATGGTTTAATGTGTTCGCGCAATGAAATGTCGAGCCTGGATGTTACAAATAATACGAATTTGCTATGGTTGTATTGTTCAGATAACCAGTTAACCAGCCTGGACGTTTTAAATAATGTACTTCTAAAAAATAACCTGTATTGCCCAAATAACATGCTGACAAGTCTGGATGTGACCAATAATCCCGACCTTGAATGGTTGCGGTGCCAGGGAAATCAAATATCTGCACTGGATGTTTCCAATAATACCAAGCTTAACCTTTTGTATTGCGGAGAAAATCTATTGTCTGGTTTGGATGTATCTAATAATTCTACCTTAAGAAATCTTGATGTGGATGGGATGCCTTCATTGAAACAAGTTTGCGTCTGGGTAATGCCATTTCCTCCGGATGGAGTCGATGTTGATACTACAAACAGCCCTAACGTCTATTTCACAGTGGAGTGCAGTAAATAAGAACTTGTCAATAGTTAAGGATTCTTTTTTTGACGCTATTGCACCCAACGGTTCAGTGTATATGCTGGCCAGGCTCTTTGCTTGCCCAAATGGGCTTGCTTGACTTAGCTTTTGACATACAAGTTAAGGAAGTCTATTTGGGCAAGCAATCTTTTTCAAAAGAGACAGGCTGGCATATGACACAATGTTAGCACACGGCATAATTATTTCGTTAATACAATTTCCAATGCTAAATCAAACTTACTGGTAGGACCGCCTAGTTCACTATTATTATGCCACTTTCCTCCTAAATAGGTCCATGAGTTTGACTTTTCATTTAATTCAAGAACTGCAAACTTAGGCTCGATTCGGCTTTTTTTTGTCATCGCTGAACCAGAGGACTTTCTTCTAGAATAATAGATGTTCTCATCAATAGTCAGCCATTCTAATGCAATGCAAATACCTGAACGTGGAAATTGCAACTTGTATCTTGAAATATCGATGCTCGATTTATTCGTTCCTTTTGGAACCTTAACTATTAGATTTTCAGTTAGTAGATCCTCATCTGGTGTACCTGAATTAGAGACACTCATCAGTCTTAGATTGAATTTTGCTCCGTCAATTCTGCTTTTGGTTAAAACGTGTATCTCTTTAATGAAAGGTGTTTGCGAATATTCTGATTTATAATTAAATACTCTACCATTCATCCACGGAGAAGAGTAGCATACATAGTATGCAGTTGCCGATTTCTTCTTGAAAGGCTCTATTAACCTAACACTTGAGGTGCTATTGTAGGCCACTTCAAGTTCAGGTATCTGATAGTGTTTGGGAGTGAGATACAAAATGAATGAATCTTTTTTCAGTCGGTGGAAGGTTTTCTCATACCCAACAGCTGAAATGACGATAGTATCACCATAGCTCACGTTTGCTAAATAGAAACCTCCATCCTGATTAGAACTAGTACCATCAGAACTGTTATATACAGCGATATTCGCATAAGGGATAGTTTTCATTGAATGAACATCATGGATGATGCCGGAAACTTGACAATAAGAGCTTATAGAAACTGAGAAAATAATTAATACATATAAAGCTCGTTTCATTTTTCTCTATGCTGTGTGCTAACATAGGGATAAACCCTAATAGTTGTGTTTATGCTATACAAGTTAAGGAGATATAGTTAGATAAAGTTAGTCTGTATGGAGTTTATCCAGTGGATTTTGGATTTTGGTGAGCTGCTTTGAGCTTACATGGGTATATATTTCGGTGGTTTTAAGACTGGAGTGTCCTAAGATTTCCTGGATGTAGCGAAGGTTAATGCCCTGTTCCAGGAGGTGGGTGGCAAAACTGTGGCGCAGGGTATGGGGGGTGGCATACTTGGTTATACGGGCCTGTTTCATCGCTTTCCGGAATACGTTCTCAATGCTGGTGGCGCTGTACTGACCCCCTCTCTGCCCCTCAAAAAGCCAGTATTTGGGCTGATAGATTTTATAGTAATCTCTTAGGAGCTTAACTAGTTTTTCAGAAAGTAGAGTATATCGATCCTTATTCCCTTTCGAGTGGGAGATTCTGATAAGCATTCGTTTGGAATCTATGTCATTGATTTTTAGATTGATCAATTCACTTCTTCTCAATCCAGCAGAATACAGGGTCATTAGAATGCATTTATGCTTAAGGTTCCTGCAACACTTCAGAAGGTGTTCCACTTCATCAATAGTGAGTATATGAGGCAACTTTTTTTCCTTTTTAGGTCTGCTCAGCTGGTAATATGCTTTCTTCCTGCCCAGCACCTGCTCATAGTAAAATTTGATGGCACTTATCCTCTGATTCTGTTGAGAAGCAGAGATGCCTTTCATACGAATCAAATTCAGTATATAATTGTTGATTTGCTGGGTGCTGACTGACTCAAGCGAACTATCCTGAAATTCTTCAGCAAAGGACTTAATATATGACACATAGGTCTTGATGGTATTGGGGCTGTATCTTTTTTCAATTAGCTTTTCCAGATACTGGGAGGGGAGATAGTGATCAATTTGTTTACGTTGGGTGGTAAGATGGGAACCTTTCACGATGGATTCAAAGGATGTCTGCAAAGCGGAAGCGTTGATTTCTGCCAATGGATTCAATGCTTCCCGAAAAGATAGCAGATCAAAATGCTTTTCCATGAAATACCAGTTGCGACTTTCCTGGTTCCATATTCTCCCGGGGATGGTTTTTATTGTCTGAATAATTTCTTTATTAAATTCAAAATAGACCTTAACAATCAATTCCCCATTTTGGGATCCTGGAATTAGTTCAATTTTAGGTTTTTGAATTTCCGGTTCTTTCATGATGTCATTTATTGAGGAAGACACACAGCATTAATGTGATCAGATGAGATCTATCGAAGATTTTGAATTGGATTTGAGATAGGATTCTAATTAGAATGGGGGGATCTTGACGATAGAATAGGAGATATTGAAGGTATGTAACAGTTCAGGAGAAGCCACAAAAAAGCCCGGAACCAAAGTGATTCCGGGGTTTCTGTGTGAACTAGAGAGGAGTCGAACCCCCAACCTCCTGATCGGTAGTCAGGTGCTCTATCCAGTTGAGCTACTCGTCCAGCGTTTCAGTGGCTTTTCATCAAAAAGCGAGTGCAAATTGCCCTGAATGTGGATTATAAGGGTGCCGACATAGATGCCACCAGGGGATCTTGTATATCCCGGGAAAGATAATATCCCGGGTTTCCATCCTGAGTATAGGGTTTTGTGTATTTTAGCACGATGATTTGGTTGGTCATCATCATTGTGGGTGCCTACCTTCTGGGTTCGGTTCCTTCGGCGGTATGGCTCGGAAGGGCCTTTAAGGGAGTGGACCTAAGGGAACACGGTAGCGGGAATGCCGGTGCCACCAATGCTTTCAGGGTGCTGGGAAAGCCCATTGGAGCAGTGGTGTTGCTGATGGACATGCTAAAGGGTTTCCTGGCTGTAAATCTTAGCCATCTTCAGCATGAGATCGATCCGGGTTCTGAGAGCTGGATGTTGCTGCGGATGGGGCTGGGACTGGTTGCCGTATTCGGACATATCTTCCCGGTGTTTGCAGGATTCAGGGGAGGGAAGGGGGTAGCAGCTATTACCGGCGCTGCTCTGGCCATACATCCCTGGGCGGCCCTGGCTGCCATGGGAATCTACCTGCTGGTCTTCCTGATATTTAAGATTTCGGCACTGGGGTCCCTTACAGCTGTTTTGTCATATCCTGTTTGGATCTTCTGGGTATTCCCTTCGGAGTTCCTAACGGTCAGAATCTTTTCGATTGTGGTAGTGGCTCTGGTGCTGATTACCCATCGATCCAATATCCGCAGGTTGCTACGTGGAGAGGAGAAGGGGCTGTTCAGGAAAACGGGGACTTAGGCGAAGTCTTCTTCCAGTTTCTGAATCAATATCGAGGAAGGGACATTCTTTTGGAGGATCCCGTTTTCGGCCAGTGAAATCTGGCCGTTCTCTTCCGAAACAATGATCACCAGGGAGTCGGTGACCTCACTGATTCCCAATCCGGCCCGGTGCCGCAATCCATATTCCGGTGGAAGACCCGGTTTATCGGTGACCGGTAAAATGACCCTGGCAGCCTTTACTTTGTCGTTCTCCACGATCACTGCACCATCATGGAGGGGACTGGTTTTGTTGAAAATACTGGCGAAAAGTCTGCTGGAGGTTTCAGCATTTAGTATATCACCTGTTTCGGAATACATATCCATGTTGGATTTATTCTTGATCACAATGAGGGCACCGGTTTTTTCCTGGGAGAACTTCATCACTGCTTTCAGGATGGATTTGATCTTAACCTTTGATTTGCTTTCAAACCTAAGATTCAGGATCTTTTCAAAGCTGATGCGGTTGCCATCCACATAGCGAGAACCCAAATAGATCAGGAAGCGACGGATCTCTTGTTGAAACACAATGATCAAAGCGATTACACCCACTCCCAGGACCGATCCCAGTATGTTACTGAGCAGTTCCATCTGCAAGGCCCTAACTGCCCACCAGAAGAGGTAAATGATGGCAATCCCCAGGGTGATGGTGTACGCTACAGTGCCACGGATCAACATATAGAGCTGGTAGAACAACAGGGCCACCAGGATCATGTCGATGATATCGAGCAGGCGAATATGTATAAATGCGCTTAACATGAGACAGACATTGCTCCAAATTTAGTAAAAGAAGTCAAACGCCCCGGGCAGGGCTATCCACAATCTGCTGAAAGATCTTCACTGTTTCGGCTGCTGCCTTCACATCGTGAACCCGAAGCAGGTTAGCCCCCTGGATCAACACTGCCATATGAGCAGCGGTAGTGCCTGTGAGGGCATGATCGGGATCCGAATCTAATACTTTGTATATCATTGATTTACGAGAAAGACCGATCATGAGTGGCAGCTCGAACATCTGAAATGCATGTAATTCCCGAACCAGGAGATAGTTCTGTTCCAGGGTTTTCCCAAAGCCGAATCCCGGATCAATGATAATGTCGTTAACACCCAGTTTTCGCAGTTTATGAACCCTTTCAGAAAAAAACTGGAGAAGGTCATCCACCACATTAGCATATCCGGGCGATTCCTGCATATTTGCCGGAGTTCCCTGCATATGCATCATGATGTAAGGAATTCCCAGCTCAGCCACTGTGGCAAACATCTCCGGATCCCACTGACCGGCCGTTATGTCATTGATGATATTGATCCCAAAATTCTCTCTGACCCTGCGGGATATCCCCGATCTCCACGTATCCACTGACAGGGGGAATTCAGGAAATTCATTTCTCAGTGCTTCCAGAACCGGTGACAGACGCTCCAGTTCATCCTGTTCAGAGACCTCTTCTGCACCCGGTCTGGAGGAAACTGCTCCCACATCCAGTATATGGGCCCCGTCACTGATCATCTCCCTGGCAGTTTCAACTGCTGCGACCGGATCGGGAAGCCTGCTCCCCTTGTAGAAGGAGTCCGGAGTCGCATTGATGATCCCCATGATGTGCGGAGTGGAGAGATCCATGATCTGTCCATCCAGGTTCAAGGATAAATTCCTTGAAAAGAGCTTATGTAATGTGGAGAAGTTCTTCATCGAATCACCTCAGGGTGAGCCTATATTTTGTATGTTTAAAAACTGAATTTAAAAGTACATTAAATAATCCGAAACAGGTTCATGGGCTTCGTAGTGATAGAAGGATTGGATGGCTCAGGCAAATCTACTCAGCTGAAGATGTTGAGTGAATATCTCGACCGGAGAAATGTACCTTTCAAATACCTGCATTTTCCAAGGTTGGAAGAGGGGATTTATGGCAAACTGATTGCCCGTTTTTTGAGGGGCGAAATGGGAGCGAACGAGCAGGTCGATCCTTACATGGTAGCGCTGATTTTTGCAGGCGACCGGACAGATGCCTCACTGCTTATCCGTGAGTGGATGGGGGAAGGTTACCTGGTGATTGTGGACAGATATGTCTATTCAAACATAGCCTTTCAATGTGCCAAGCTTACCAGTTCAGAGGAGCGTGATCGCTTGAGGGACTGGATACTGGAATTTGAATTTGCTTACAACAAGCTTCCCAAACCCGATGTAAATCTGTACCTGAACGTTCCCTTTGAATTTACCAGGGAACAGCTGAAGAATACACGAGACGGCGACGACCGGGCCTACCTGAAGGGTGAACGGGACATTCATGAAGAAAATATCGATTTCCAGGAGCAGGTGCAGCAGGTGTATCTTTCCCTCACCGACCATGTGGAAGACCTGAAAATAATCCAATGCATGGACCAGGAAGGGCTAATGCTTGCCCCCGGAGCCATTTCAGATCTGATCGTGAAACATATTGATTTAAAAGAATGAAATACATTCGTTTACTTAGTCGTATCATCCTGGGGATGGTTTTCATTTTCAGTGGATTTGTAAAGGCTGTGGATCCGCTGGGATCGGCTTACAAGTTTGCAGATTACTTCGCCGCCTTCAGGCTGGGTTTCCTTGAATTTCTGGCATTGCCCATGGGAGTGCTTCTCTCGGCATTTGAACTGGTTCTGGGGATCATCCTTATCCTGGGCTACAGGAAGAGAGTCATCTTTGCTGTAACCTTGTGGTTCATGGTTTTCTTTACCGTTCTCACCTTTATCCTGGCCCTGTTTAATCCTGTGTCTGATTGCGGCTGTTTCGGAGATGCCCTGATCCTTACCAACTGGCAAACCTTCTATAAGAATGTTGTGCTGATGGTGTTCGTACTGATTCTCTGGGTTGCCCGGAAAAAGGAATCTGACAGCGGACCGGTCGTCGGGGAGTGGGTGGTCATTGGTGGACTGTATGTCATGGCTTCCCTCTTTTCATTCTGGAACTACAGACACCTGCCGCTAATCGACTTCAGGCCCTATGATGTAGGCACGGTGATTAGCGAGAAGATGAATGTTCCGGAAGGAATGCCGGTGGATGAGTACAAGACAAGCCTGGTATACAAGAACA
>SPBY01000607.1 GCA_004525825.1 Bacteroidia bacterium | reverse complement strand
CACCGGCATGGCAATAAGGATGGAAATACTAACTGCATAGCCCACACTTTTTGAAATGATGGTGACTATATTGGTCTCGCTGGCACCCATCACTTTTCGAATACCAATCTCCCTGATACGTTTCTGTGAATTGTAGAGGGTTAGTCCAAATAGCCCAAGGGATGCGATAAAGATCGTGAGGATGGAAAAGATCATGGTTACTGCGCCTGTTCTTCTCTCCTCAGCATAGTTAGCATTCAGACTTTCATCCAGGAAGAAATATTGCAGGGGTTCATCATTGGTAAATTCTTTCCATTTTTCATCGATGTGTTCCAATCCAGCTTCAATGTTGTCCTGACCGCCTGCCAGTCTAAGCGTGATATAGCCTCCGGATTCATAATTCTTATGCGTAATAACCTGGGCTGCTATTTCTTGTTTCAGGTTTGAGAAATGGTGGTCCTTAACAACCCCGATAATCCTTAACTCGGAGTTAAACCCATCCCTGTTGGGCTCCAGCAGTATCTGGTTTAAGGGATCTTCGAGCTTATATTTTCTTACTGCCGCTTCATTGACCAGGCAGGCCGAAGAATCAGAGGTAAATTCCTCAGAGAAGAATCGGCTCCCGGGAGTGGCAAGTTCAAATCGAAAGGTCTCCATAAAATCCTCATCGGTAGTATAGACAAAGAATGGGGAGATTTCTTCAATGGGTCTTCCTTTGATGCCATAGGAACTATTGTTGTTGGTAGCTCCCAGATAAGCTGTTGAATTGGTGGCGCTAAGAATAGAAGAGTGATCTGTAAGTTCGTCTTTGAAAACCTGGACCTGGTTTTCAAGAGGAAATAAGCGTTCAATAACGACGAGCTGCTCTTTATCAAAACCCAGTTCTTTGCTGGTCATATATCTGAATTGCCAGTAGATAACCAATGTTCCGGCGATAATTATCATGGAGATGGAAAATTGGATAATGACCAGGGCATTTCTGAGTACGGTGGTGCCATTTTTAACAGATGCGTTTCCTTTCAGGGCAAATATGGGTTTAAAGGAAGCAAGGACAAATGAAGGATAACTCCCGCTGAGCAGTCCCACCAGGATCGCCAGTAAGATGAAGGAAGGGATCATATACCAGCTGAAAATATCCCCAAATACCAGGTTCAGTCCCACCAGATTGTTGAAAGGATTGAGCAGGACGATGACCAATACAAGAGCAATCACCAAGGACATCAGGCTCAGAAAAACACTTTCAAAAAGGAATTGCCTGATTAGCTGTTTGCGGTCCGAACCCACCACTTTTCGCAGACTTACCTCCTTAGCACGACTCAGTGACCTGGCCGTACTGAGATTCATAAAATTGATAGCCGCAATAAGCAACACAAAAAAGGCGATGACACCGAAAATAACCAGGTAGGTGCGATTTCCAATGGGACGGAATCCGATGTCAGAGGGCAAGTCGATCTCCTTATCCAGATGAATGTCCAAAAGTGGCTGGGCGAAAACGCCATATCTGGCTCCCGATGCAAAAAATTCTTCTGGAGAAATTCCCATAAATTGCATCAGCTGGGGACGAATATTCTCAATCAAGGATGCATTGATTTTCGTATCCAGCTGTTCCTTGTTTGTACCCGGCCTTACCAGAATGTATGTTTCCATCCAGTTGCTGAACCAGAAAGTAGACCTGCTCCTTGAATCTGTGGAATAGGAACAGATGAAATCATAATAGAAATGAGAGGTCCTGGGAGCATCCTCCACCACGCCTGTCACCCTGAAAAAGGTGGAATCATTATTCATGGCAATGGACTTCCCGATGGGATCGCCTTCAGGAAAATACTGGATCACTTTTGATTCTGAAATTACAATGGTGTTGGGTTCATCCAGGCAGGTTGAAGGATTCCCCTCCAATAGATCAATGGTAAATATCTCAAAAAAGGAGGAATCGGCATACATGATGCTTCCCTCCAGATATTTATTGGCCGGGTTAACCCACATAAGCCGGTTATTTGCGAAATCGAACCTGCAATAATTCTCGATCTCTGGGATCTCTGCATGCATGGTAGGGCCCATGATGGGGGCATTCCAGGCACCTTTCATCTCCTCTTCACCCATTTTACCATCTATATAGAGCCTGTAAATATCGGCCGATCGCTCATGGAAGCGATCATAACTGGTCTCACTGATTATATAGAGAATGATAAAAATGGCACTGGCCAGTCCAATGGCCAGTCCAGCGATATTGATCACATTGAACGCTTTGTTCTTGCTGATGCTACGTATGGTAACCCTGATGAAATTTCTCCACATTATATCTTGTTTTTATCTTTATTTCTTTATTCGTAATGCAGTGCCAGGGCTGGATTGATGCGTGCGGCCTTCAGTGAAGTAACGGTCACCGTCACCATGGCAATGATAATGGCCAGAATAGCCGCCGACAGGAACAACAAGGGCTGGAATCCCACATTGTAAGGGAAATCCCTCAACCAATCCTGCATCATAAAATAGGCCACCGGCATGGCAATAAGGATGGAAATACTAACTGCATAGCCCACACTTTTTGAAATGATGGTGACTATATTGGTCTCGCTGGCACCCATCACTTTTCGAATACCAATCTCCCTGATACGT
>SPBY01000580.1 GCA_004525825.1 Bacteroidia bacterium | reverse complement strand
TGAAAATCCTGCTCAATGAATAGGTTTCCCACACGCTGTGTCCATTCGGGCACCATGAAAGACCATGTAAAGAAAGGGATCAACTCCCCCATTTATACCTCCACCTCCTTTGAGTTTATCGATCAGGAGGATACTATCTATCCCCGCTACCTGAATACTCCCAACGAAAAAGCTGTGGCTGAAAAGATCGCTTCCCTGGAAGATGCAGAAAGTGCCCTGGTATTCAGCTCGGGCATGGCAGCCATCTCTACCGTGCTGTTCACTTTCCTGGGAAAAGGGGATCATGCAGTCTTCCAAAAAGGACTTTATGGAGGCACCTCACATTTCCTGGACAGGGAATTTGAACGTTTTGGAATTGAATATACCATTGCCCCCAGCCAGCAAGCCGGGGACCTTGAATCCTGTATCCGGGAAAATACGAAGATCCTTTATATTGAAACTCCTTCCAATCCCCTGCTCAGCATCACCGATATCCAGGCTGTGGCAACGATGGCCCAAAGCTTAGGTGTCCTAACCGTGATTGACAATACCTTTGCTTCTCCTGTAAACCAGCAACCGGCCAGCCTGGGCATCGACATTGTGGTGCACAGTGCCACCAAGTACATGGGCGGACACAGTGATTTACTTGCCGGGGCGGTGGCCGGCAAGGATGAGTTGTTGAAAGAAATTTATCAGACCGGACTGAATTTTGGAGGCTCCTTGAATGCCATGACCCTCTATCTGCTGGAGCGAAGCCTGAAAACCATCCATGTGAGGGTGGAGCGGATCAATGACAACGCCATGGAACTGGCCCATTTCCTGGTAAGCCACCCAAAGGTCTTGCAGGTCAACTACCCCGGACTTCCCGCACACCCCGGACATGAGATTGCCGCCAGACAAATGACGGGCTTTGGTGGCATGCTCTCTTTTGAGGTGAAGGATCAGGATGGCATTGCCTTCCAGAAGAAACTGAAGCTGGTCAAACCCTCCATGAGTCTCGGGGGACTGGAGACCATTTGCAGTTCACCTGCCCATACCTCGCACCGTCACCTGGGACCAGAGGGACGTAAGGCGGAAGGGATCTCTGAAGAGCTTATCCGGCTATCGGTGGGTATTGAAGATGTGGAGGACCTGAAGGCGGACCTGGAGCAGGCGCTTTCCACTACCTGATAAGCTTTTAATTCACAATGGTCACTCCACTCAACTGCAGCTTTTCAAGCTGCCAGGAAGGAATGCGGTTTCCCATCACATTCAGATAAGAGAGATGGTTTAGTTCGAACAGAGGGCTTAGGTCGTCCACATCGTTGAAGCTTATATCCAGCACCTGCAGTACCCTCAGGTTGCTCAATGCATCGATCAGACCCACGTGGTTGTTTGAAAGGTAGAGCCGCTCCACCTGGTGCAGGTGACCCAGGTCACTTATATCAGTCAGGTTGTTGTTGGAAAGATCCACTGCCCGGGCATACCGGCAGGCATCGATCCCGTCCAGATACTCCAGTTCGTGATCGGCCATCTCAATCTCCTCCAGGTCTTCCAGCAGATACATGGGGAAATCCACATTCAGGTTTCCATAAACCCTTCGCTTCAGTGCAGTAAGGAAACTTGGGCCGGCATAATCGCCTTCTTCCTCCAGGTTTGCTTCCTCATCCTCCTCTGCCATGAAATAGGAGTAGCCATCCGCACTGTCGTCCCAGCCAAACTCCTCGGCCAGATCTTCATCGCTCAGGATGGAACTGATCATCACGTGTTCGGGCTCCAGGTTCTGCACTGTGAGAATATGGGACATGGTGTATAGTTCCTCGAAATCGGCGGACCGGTTTGCCTCTTCAAGCCTTGCGAGGCTTTGTCCGAGCCGGTCGGGGTGGTAGAGCATGATCAGCCTGGCGAACACCTTGGAAATCTTATCTTCATTACAGGGGGTGTACTCATTCACCACTTTCTGCAAAGCCCGAAGCGCATCGTATTTATGGTCCCTGAACAGGTCGATGATGCGTCCCGAAATCAGTCCCAGGTTCTCAGCCGAATAAGCCTCCTTGAGTTTGTGATAAAGATCTCCCGCTTCCACCTCCCGAAATTATCATTTTCAGAGATATTTTTGCTCAGGCTACCCTGAATTTTTTCTTATCCTTTTTAGCGATCCACTGAAAGAGCCATTTGCCAGACTGGGCTGAAGGGGGCAATCCACCACCCGGAAAGAGCCATTGTCCGGTCAGGTAAAAATTATCCAGCCCCTTGACCGTGTGCTTAAGGGAAAGTGTCATGTTCTTGCTGGTGGGCATGAAGCCCTCGAAAGCCCCTTTGTATACCCCAGTATATTTGATATCGGTGAGCGGGGTGGCCACGTCCACCACCTCTATGTGTCCCTGAACATCTGGATAGAGCAAAGCCAGTTTCTCACAGGCATCGGCAGCTATCTTCTCCTTCTCCCTCTTGTACTCCTGCTTATCCATGATTTCCCACATATTTATGGGTGAATCAAATAGCATCTTCATCACGCATTTTCCCGGAGGTGTGATCTCCGGATCGTGGTTGTAATTGGAAACACCGTAACCGACTTTAAGGGTGGTGCTCCCTATGGTCTCTCCGGGTGCCATCACCTGGTAGGTGTGAAACTCGCTCTCAATGCTGCGGTCTATCCCAAAAGAAACCTGCACAATAGGGGAAAATAGTGGCCATTCTGCAAAGGCCTTCTCAATCTGGGGACTTACATATTTGCCCTCAAGCATATCATACATGAGGGCGTGGAGATCACAGGCCCCAATGATGTAATCGGCATACTTGA